>JAAANX010000036.1 GCA_009909085.1 Cyanobacteria bacterium GSL.Bin1
TCTGGGTGTTGATGTTCTGGCACTTGCGATAGGTATTGGCACAAAAACCTTTGTGCAACCTTCCACCTTTGCCCATCGTTTGAGATGCCCGCCTAGAAACGGACTTGAGACGTTTGTCTCGACGGTCTATGTCTCTTCCCGGGTGAATGAATTCACGATGGATTACAGTACCGTCGAAGGTCACGACTGTCACCGTTGCTGTGGTATTGATCCCCAGGTCAACGGCAACAACATTCTCATCTGGCTTCGGCTTCGGAGGAACACAGTGAAAAGGAACCGAAAGATGACAGGCTTTGCTGTTGAAGATGAGGGATGGCGACAACATCTTATTGCCGGGTACTTGATGGCGTTCCCGAAGTCCACTAATCTGAACCGTTGTCCAGATCCAGTCAGACCCAGTAAACACCTTGAGCTCAACCGTATCATAGCCCTGCCACTTGTAGCACTGGCCTTGATAGAGTGCAGGATAGCAGCCCGCATCGGTATTGAGCGTAGGCGGCTTGGCATCCCGCCGTTTACGGGAGAGACCACTTTGCCAATCTCGATACCGTGTCATGTAACTACTAACCTGCCCGATCGCAAAACTGATTGCAGATCTGCGATAGTAACTGGGGAATTTGTGAAAGACTCGATTGAGCTGCGGGTACTTGACAATGGGTCGCTTCGCCGTCGAATGCATCAACCGCTCTACGGCGGGGATCTGCTCGTCAGGTGACAGAATCCCTAACTCTAGCCAGTGCGTCAAGATAATGCCGACCAAATATCTGCACACCCGACGATAGACATTTACCGTTTCACCAAACAGATGGCGCTGTTCAGCACTCGGGTTTAATGTCCATTTGTCAGTACGGATGATTTGGGAAGGCTTTTTGACTTTCATGCTCCTATACTACCATAGTGACAGTAAAAGGTCTTGGCTCAAAGTCTTGGTAAATGGCAAACAAACTCAGGTCGTTTTCTCATAGTGTCGCGCTCCTGAAGGTGCATCTTGTCTTTGTCACGAAGTACCGGCATCCCGTCATAACTGACGAAATAGAGGCTGACATTAAGGCTTTGGCTGAAAGCATCTGCGCGAAAAACGACTGCATTTTAGAGGATGCAAAAGCAGATTTAGGCGCAAAAGACCACATTCATCTATTGATTGACCTGGCGCCAAAGGTGTCAGTGTCCCAACTGTGTAATACCCTCAAAACCGTTACCAGTCGAGAGATTCGCAGGCGTTACGCCCACCAGCTAAAACCGTATTACTGGAAGCCTGTTTTCTGGAAACGTGGATTTAGCGCCATCTCTTGCGGTGGTGCTCCCTTATCGATCCTGAAACAGTACATTGAACATCAGGGCTATGACGATTGACACCCTGCCGCTCCTTAACCCCCACCTCGGGGCAGGTGGGGGAATGCGTCGCTATTTTCGTTCAAAGCTAGAAAAGCGCAATTTGGTTTGAATCATTTTACCGATCAATTGCTAAGCATTACTCTTTTTTTCTCGACGACAGCCAATGGGATAGGGGGAATGATAGGTTTGCTCTCGTTTACCAAACCATTGATAACGATGATCACGAATTTGATCGTAGGCGCGATCGCCGAAAGCTTTTAAGCCGGGGATTTGTCGGTAGAGGGCAACTAATCCTTCAGTAAAGGGAATTTGACGAGCAATTTCTTCTGCCGCTTCACTGCCTTGCCAACGTTGGTCTGGGTTTTGGGCATCGATCAAAATCATCCCCAATTCACAATCTTTTGCAGTGATGTGGAAGCGCTTCAGGGTAGCTTCGTCTTGCATCGGAAGATAATCAAATTGCGCTCCTTGATCCAACTTTTCTAGTTGTTGCACCAAGGAAACACAAAGATTGCAATTGCCGTCGTAAATGACGTGGTACTTCATTTTGAGTTAATGGGAGACTTTTTGTCCAATTTTTGGTTCGGTTCCCGCCAGAATCCGCTCCACATTGCCACGGTGTCGCCAAAAAACATAGA
This sequence comes from Cyanobacteria bacterium GSL.Bin1, assembly GCA_009909085.1. NCBI lineage: Bacteria > Bacillati > Cyanobacteriota > Cyanobacteria bacterium GSL.Bin1. The sequence goes on from JAAANX010000036.1 coordinate 1,974, forward strand.
GGGCGGCACAAACGGCAAAGATCATGTAAGGAAGCGGTTCGCCAAAGCTAATCATCAAGATATTAATCGCGATCGCGCTGACTAAGGAACTTAAGGAGACCATGCGGGAGGCAGCTAAAGTCACGCCAAAGGCAGCAACCCCTGCTAAAGCGACACCCGGTGTCATCATCAATAAGGTTCCTAAACTCGTTGCGACTGATTTGCCCCCGGTAAAGTTCAACCACACCGACTTGCTATGACCGAACACTGCCGCTAACGCAGCGAAAATAATCAGCCAAGCGATTGAGTTTTCTGAGAGAGACAGGGCGGGGACCTGCGCTACACTAATCTTAACAATTCCCACGGCGATGGCGCCTTTAAGTAAATCAACCAATAACACCGCAACCGCTGCTTTTGTACCTAAAACCCTTAAGACATTCGTTGCCCCTGTCGAACCGGAACCATACTCGCGAATATCAATCTTTTGCAGCCAGGAACCCGCTAAAAAGCCAGTGGGAATTGACCCTAACAAGTACGCGGTTAGGAGCAAGACAACATTAATGAAAACTAAATTTGACATCATTTGATTGCAACCTATAATTTTTTATTTTTAGCGATCAACACGGAAATTAAATCTAAAAAAACACTAATAAATCCCCGTCTCGCCTTCTTTTTGAGGACGAGACAAAAGAGGAATGACCAGATAAGTCAAGCCAGAAATTAGTGTGAGGAAGACAGCCAGCCAAAATAAGACCTGAGCAAAAGTGAGCCAATTGGTATCAGTAATCGGAGCAATTAATGCCGCGATCGCGATGATTTGGCAAACGGTTTTTACTTTTCCGAGGCGGTTGGCACCGGGGATATCTTGACCGGCAAGATTGGGATTCACTCGCCATCCCGCGATCGCGAGTTCCCGTCCTAAAATCAAGAACACGCCCCAACTCGGAATTGTCCCCCACTCAACTAATATCAAAAGTGGCGCAAAAATCAAGAGCTTATCCACTAATGGATCTAAAAATTTTCCTAAATCGGTAACTTGGTCTAATTGACGCGCTAAATAACCATCGAGCCAATCGGTTGCTGCGACCAGTAAAAAAACGCCTAAGCCCAGCCAGTGGGAAGTAGCAGTGGGCTGAGCAAGAAAATAAAAAATAAACGGAATCCCCAAAAGACGAGATACCGTGATTTGTGTGGGAAGATTAAGCATGAATGAAAACCTACCATCTCAGCCTCCCGATAGGCAAATGGCATCTCCCAAGATTGATGTAGAGAAAATGAGTTCCCTGTTTAAATTTTAAAAGAAAACGCGATCGCGATGGTGCTCCTCTTCGCAATTCAAAACGAGAGAGAGAACCACGGTAGAATCGTATAAACTTAAACCCGCAAGCAGCAGATGAGTTATTTAATTATTGGCGCAAGTCTGAACCCAGATAGCCACAGCCAAGTCTTAGCCGAACAAGCGCAACAACTCTTACAAGCCCGTGGGAAAGAAGCCCAGTGGCTTGACCTTAGAGAAATTCGTCTCCCTATGTGTGATGGCAGTAGGGCTTATGGCGATCCGGTTCTTCCTCCCCTCAGTCAAGCGGTTGCAGAAGCCGAAGGTATTTTAGTTGCAACGCCGATTTACAACTACGATGTCAATGCTGCGATTAAAAACTTTTTGGAATTGACCGGTAAGTCTTGGCAAGAGAAAACCGTGGGCTTTCTTTGCGCTGCCGGTGGACAGGGGAGTTATATGTCAGTAATCCCCTTTGCCAATAGTTTGATGTTAGACTTTCGTTGCTTGATTATTCCCCGTTTTGTTTATGCCACAGGGGATGCGTTTTTAGAAGGCAGATTAGTGGATGAAACGATTAAAACTCGCTTAGCTGAGTTAGTAGATCGTCTTGTGGAAGTCACCACTGCCTTAAACGGGCAAACCGCCAATGTCTCTTAGGAATTGCAGGTGCTGGTCAACCGAAGCCACCGTATTCGCTGTGATCGCGCCACTGGCGGCAACGGCGGGTAAGCCAATCCCTGGAAATGTAGAATCGCCACAGCACAGTAAGCCATCCCACGGGGTGTTGGCACCGGGAAAAAGACCATTTTCGGCATTAATGGCTGGTCCATAAGTGCCGCGATGCCGTCTTAGAAAGCGTTCATGGGTGAGGGGGGTTCCGATTAAAGTGACCTCAGCGCGATCGCGCACCTCAGGAATGGCTCGGGCAATGGCATCCCACAACACTTGCGAGCGTTCTTCCTTCAGTTTTTGGTAAGTGTCACTGCGCCGATCTAACCCTTCCCATAGCGAGTAGGGTTCACTTGCCGGGGTATAAGCATGAATGACGTGCTTGCCCGCCGGTGCCAAATTAGGATCGAGTAGGGAAGGGATTGAGACCAAAACCACGTTTTGCTCTGCTGTTACTCCTTTTTCCCAATCGTTAACCACAATATGATGACAGGGCAAATCCTCGGGTAAATCCGTGCCATCTATTCCTAAGTGCAAGTGCATAAAGCTGGGGCATTGCGGCAACGATTGCTTTTCTTGACGAAACGTTTGGGGAATTTTTTCTGAGGGCAGCAGTTTCAAGGTATCCCAAATCGAAGCATTAGAAATAACTGCCTTGGTTGCTCGCAGTTCTTCCCCACTTTTGAGGCGAACGCCCACAGCCCGCTTGCCAGAGAGTAAAATTGCTTCGACAGTTGTCCCTAAACGCAACGTCCCGCCGTATTTTTCTAAGCCTCGCACCAACGCTTGTACTAAAGCATCACTTCCACCCAAAGGATAATCCAACTGAACATTCGGGCGATACCAATCGGCAAACATAAACGCCATTTCTGCGGCACTGGTGCCATTTGCCGGTAAGCCCGACAGGAGATAACAGAGTAAATCCAGCCAGTTTTTTAAGAAGGGGTCACTAATGGCGCGATCGCGCAACCGTTCAAATGCGCCCATTAATTGCAAAGTTTGACCGCCTTGTTGCATCAACTTCGGCACAAAAGGCAGTAGCGTCCGCACAATCCCCCAATCCGCTCGCACTGCGGTTGGCGGGAGGGCAACCGCAGCACTGGCTAAAGGTGCCATTAGGGTTTGCAAGTTTCGCCACTCCCTCACTGCTTGCTCACCCCGCAACTCCTTTAAGACATCACAGAATTGGTCTGCCCCAACGGCAGTATTAAAGTTGCCTTCCGGTAGCCAACACCCCCAAGTATCGTATTGCACACAGGGTACTTTCTCATCAATGGCATCGAGCACTTGACGCAGCGGATTGGGAGAAGGAGTTGATAAACCCGAATAGAGAGAAGGACCTGAATCAAAATAATATCCCTGACGTTCAAAGCTGTGAGCTGCCCCACCAGGGATGGTATGACTTTCACAAACCGTGACCTGAAAGCCATAACGAGCCAGCAAAGCGGCTGCACTCAAGCCACCCATTCCACTGCCAATTACAATTACATCTACCTCTGCCATTCCTGTTTTTCCTGTTTGAACCCGTTTCTTCTCAATGGTGCCAAACCCGATAAAAAAAGGGGAAATTAATCCCCTTTTCAGAAGCAGGAGGTGTAATTTAGTTCTCCAGAGTTAAAGTATCTGTCCCTTTCACACAATCCAACATTCTTACAGTTGCCGCAGCAGCATAGTTCCTCTGTGCCGGTTGATCGGGCGCAAAATTCGTTCCCGTCTCATTTAAAGGAGAGGCAACGCCACAATAGGCAGACATTTCAGTGACTAAATTGGCAGACCAATGATTACTAATATCGCTGAAATCCAGTGCATTCTGTGTATTTGGCAGTTCTCCCACTTCGCCCAATTGGTTACGAGCATATTTTGCTACTTTATTCTCTACTGCAATCAATTCAGCGCGAGTCACCGGTTGCGTGGGACGAAAGGTTCCATCAGGATACCCAGTGACAATATCGTTTTCTTTCGCCCATTGGATTTTTGCTGCACTCCAACGCTCGCCATCCACATCAGGATAAGGAGAAGCATTTACTTGCTCTGGAAGCATTAGATTCAATTCCGGAATTGCTCTTAAGGCTTCAATGGCAATGGAAACCAGTTGCTCCCGGGTTAGTTCTGCTTCGGGGCGGAAAGTATTATCTTCTTTGAAACCAGAAACAAAACCAATATTAACAGCAGTGGCAATTTCATTACGATACGTATCATTAGCAATATCCCCAAAGGGCAACTCCATCCCCGTGGTCTTGGCTAAATAAACGTGACCGAGCGTTTTCTCCTCATAAGTGCGTTTGGCAAAATCCCATTCCGAGCCCAATTGAATCTTCAAGTAGCCATCAGCCATTCCATTGGTTCGTCCGACAATAATTTCTTCACCCTGATTGTTACGAGGGGTTCCCACTAAAAGGAGTTCATTATCTCGCTCAACAATTCGTAGGAGATAATCTAAACCATAATCTTGTCCGTCAACGCGGATGGAATAACCATTGCTATCTGTCGCGCGCCCACAAATCCCTGTAAAATCAAACTCTCGCAAGAGCGGATCAATCACAACTGGATTTGAACCACTCTCACGCCAACACGCTCGTTGGTCAGATTTTTGTTCCAAGATCAAGAGGTTATAGTTACCTTCGCCAAAAGGCTCAGCAACGGCAACATAATCCTCTTGTGGCACTTCTTTGGCACCAAAATTTTGCGCATTACTGCCTTGAACGCTCAATAGTGTTATCAGAGCGGTTACTGTTGTTAAAGCTGTAAATTGTGTCCAACGCATAGGTGTGTGCTAATTCGGATAAATTGAGGAAATTCATTCAGTGAAATTAACTGTGTCTTCCTCTTAACCTGCTTGATGATTTGAGGAAGGTACTGATTGTTCCTTAGTTTTGAGAAAATCATTGCTATGTCTTTGTCCATAACAATGATTTTCTGCGGAACAAGTGGCAATTGGGCTTTAGTTTTACTCTGAGTGATGATTAATCATTATCAAAGAAAATTTCAAAGAAGCGAATCCCTTGGAAAATCCGAGATACGGGTTCAAGAAATAGGCCCACTGTATCGGAAATTGAAGCCACAGTTGACCGTTCTACGACAATGACATCATTATTCCTGAGGGCAGGATTCGTCTCTGCATCGAGACTGCCGGTTCCTTGATCAAGATCAATTTCAATTTCCCTTTTCGTGACAGTACCGTTGGGGTTCAAACGAACCAGTTCAACCTCTCCTTTATCGGCACGGTTGTTAAAGCCGCCTGCTGCCAAAATGGCTTGATTAAGGGGAGTATTCGGGGGCAATTCTAAGGTTCCTGTGCTTTCTGCTTCTCCAATCACGCTGACTCGAATGGTTTCGGGAGAGAAACTGGAAGAGGCTAAATCTTGGACTTCTGTGGGATTGATGTCTTGAGCACGGGGAACCACTACTGTATCTCCGGGCTGCAATAGAAGATCTTGACTGATATCTCCATTTTGGAGTAATGTCCATAAATTAGCAGAAAGGCGTTTAGTCCCCTGACGAGTGATCCGTTCCACTTCAACATTGCGAATATCAGAGAGGTTGGTAATGCCACCGGCTGCTTCAATAGCTTGCGTTATGGTTGGTGGATTTCCCAAGATGTCTTGTGTGACTTGGCTTGATACATCATAGGTCCCGGGGCGATTGACTTCCCCGACGACAGCGACTTCCACAACTTGGTCTCCGGGCGCGATCGAGCTTTGAGCAAGCGCTCGCGTTTCCTGAGGCTTATTTTCAGAAAGTGTGGGTACCACAATTCGATCGCCATCGCGTAGCGTGACATCTTGAACAAGTTCTCCGTCTTGAACAAGTTTCCAGAGATTAACATTGAGCACATACTCTTCTCCGCCAAAAAAGCGATGTAGCTTGACTTGTCGCACATTAGCCGCACGAGTAATCCCGCCTGCTTCTTCAAGTGCCGTGGTAATGGGCGGAAACCCTTGAACGTTGTTATCGCCAGCAGTCCTTAAAGTATAAGAGCCGGGCTGGTTGACTTCTCCCGCGATCGCGATGCGGACGGGACGGGGCTGTACTAACGCCACAGAAACAATCGGACGCTGTAGAATTCTGGAATAGCGTTGTATAATCAAGTTATTCGCTTGAGGAATCGTCAAGCCCTCGACATTAATCGTACCAACAACGGGCAAACTAATTGCTCCGTCAACCGTAATGCGATAGTCTCCACTATATTCAGGAACATTAAAAATATTAATATTAACGACATCTCCTGATCCTAAAGTATAAGGCGTTTCTTCATAACGAACGGGAGTTTCAGCTTCTTGAGCAACGGGAGAAGTGCCATTGGGTTGAACGGGAGCAGACTCCGCTCCGGGAACGAGAGAAGTACCATTGGATTGAACGGGAGTAGACTCCGCTCCGGGAACGAGAGAAGCACCATTGGGTTGAACGGGAGCAGACTCCGCTTCTTGAGTGGGTGGTTGCAATTTTGAAGGAAGCTGTGCTTGGGCAGATATTCCTGACCATAAATATCCCCCAATAGGGATTAATGTACTGAAAGCAACCATTAACCATCGATCATGAATCTTATAGCGGCAATCAGAGTGATTTTCTTGTTGCCTGAAAGCTGGATTAGGTTGCGTGGTAGCCCTTAAATCTTTTTCCATCAGTTTCCAGTAATTTGCGTAGATTTGACAATTGACTTTCTAAGTAGACTATTCTACGTCGTTTCTTGTTTCTCAGAGGAAGAATTACCATTCCTGTTAGTGGCAGCGAGAGAGCGTTGAGAAGAAGCCGACCCAGCATAATAATTGTGATAATAGGAATAGTAATAATAGTATTCTCCCATACTTCTCTGTTGACATGCATTCGGTACGAGTCCTAAGACGTTTGTTCTTGACAAACGTAGGGTGTCCATAACGTCTCTAAAAAGACTGCGATCAATAACACCTAATCCAACGACCATAATTAAACCACTGGTTAGGGGGGCGAGTAATTTCGCATCGGCAATTCCACCTAAAGGAGGAGTATCATAAATTACTAAATCAAATGAATTTTCCCAATTTTGAGCAAGTTCTTGCATTCTCTCGGAAGCAAGCAGACAATTTGTATCCGGAGGGGTCGGTCCAGAAGTGAGAAGATAGAGATTATCATCAATCGGGGATTCTTGCATGGTCTCTTCCAGACTTAAGCCAGCGGAAATCACATTAGATAACCCATATTGATTGGGAATTTCAAAGGTTTGATGCAGTCGGGGGCGACGCATATCGGCATCGACTAACAACACACGCTTGCCCACTGCTGCTGCTGCTCGGGCTAAATTTAAGGCGACTGTGGATTTCCCTTCTCCAGGAACACAAGAACTAACAATCAAGGATTTGACCGGGTGATCCGGCTTGAGAAAGGAAAGATTGGTATGTAGGGTTTTAAAGGCTTCTGTAAAGGCAAAGAATACCGTTCCTGTAATCAGGGGTTTTTGCTCTTTTCCTTCTACAGAATTTAATCTCGGTTTCGTCTCTGCTTCCGTCTCTGAGTTATCATCAACAGAGCTAAGACCATTGTCTTGCTCTCCTTCCTGTTTTTGTAGTGCTTTGACAAAGGGAATCACCGCTAAAATAGGGAGACCGGTTTTCTCTTTCACTTCCTCCACACTATGGAATTTATTATCGATTTTCTCCGCTAAATACGCCGCCCCAGCACCCGCTAACAGGCCGGCAATTGCCCCTAAAATCAGACCGCGACCTTTACCGGCTATGGGTTCAGTGGGGAGGTTTGGTGGTTCTAAGGTTGACCAAGGTAGCGTTTTTCCTACAGCCTGAATTTGCAACTGCTCTCGGCGACTAATCAGGCGTTCCATGTTAGTTTTGGCAATCTCTAACCTCTGCACCATACTTTCATATTCTTTAGCCAGGTTAGCCAAGTTATTCAAATTATTCCGCACTTCTACTTCTGCTTCTTCCAGTGCCGCTTCACGGACTCTTAAGACACGAAGTTGATTAGTAGCGGTAATTAAATCTTGAGTTAAAGACAGTCGAACCGGGTTTGGGGCACTTACTTGCGAGTTAATTTTTTCACTGACTTCCTCTTGACCTAATATGGCCAAAGCTTCTTGGCGTAGTAATTCTAAAAGTCTTTGTTTTTGTTGCTGTAGGGTTTGGATCTGGGGGCTATCTTCTCTAAAACGCCCAAGCTCGATCGCGATTTGGGTTTCAATTTCTTTTAATTGGTTGAGAAGTTCTTGGTAGCGCGGGGCTTCACTGAGCGCCACTGTTGTCATTGCCTCATCTAACCCTAATCCCAGCTGCTGTAGTAAACTTTCTCGTAAAGAGATATTTTCTGAAATCGCCACTTCTGTGTCTTGTTGGCGCTCTTCCAAATTACTCATTTTTTCTGATAAGAGAGTGCCTCGCTCAACGGGGTCAATAATATTGTTCTGGTTCCGAAATTGTTGAATTTCAATTTGAATAGAATCCACTTTTTCCTGCAATTCTGGCAGTTGTTCTTCAATCAACTGTAAAACTCTCTGCTCCCCTGATCTCTGCTGCTCTTGAGAGTAGCCAATATATTCTTCAGCAATGAATCCAGTCACAGCACTTGCCATTTCAGGATCTCCAGATTCGTAACTCACTTCTATAATTTTTGTTTCTCCCAAGCGTTGTATCGTTAAGTTTCTAATTAAACCTTCGTAAGTGAGTGTTGGATAGTCCTCTTTTAATTGTCTATATATCGGTTGCATTGTCTGAGAACTTTTTAAGACTTGGATTTGTGTCGGATAATCCAGCCCTGAGCTTTGCGATGATAAAGATGCTCGAATGGATTCATTGCTTTCCCCAAGCTGTTCACTTAATTGCTGATACGTTTCGTCGCCAGCAATGGGTTCGACTAAGAGTTGGAAACTACTGCGATATCGAGGGGGTTGGGTTAAGGTCTTTGTCCATATTGCTCCCGTCACAGTCACTGAAACAATCAAAATTAACCAAACCCGACGCCTAATGATTGCTACTATCTGTCGATAATTGAAGGAATCTTCATCTGTCGGGTTCAATATCTCTGGAGGAGAGGTGGTAGCACTCAAGGAGCTTGCTGTAGAAGAAGGCGCATTTGCCAGGGGATACGATTGGTCTGAAGATGCCATATTACTTTGTCCTGGAGTCAATAAAGTTAGAGTAGAAAAATTGTTTGGATTTGATTTTGCTTTCCCATCAATCAGTTTGGAGCAAGTTTAACTAAGCTGTTGAGTTTTTACTTGCTCTAAGCAATTATTAGTCGGTAAATCGAGTAAGACTTCTGCATACTGCTGAGCAATAACTTGGGGAGTAAAATATTTTTTTAGATAACGACGACCCGCTTGACCCATTGTTTCTGCTGTTTTAGGATGTGCAGCTAAAAAGCGAATATATTCAGCTAATCCTTGACTATCTCCATTGACAAAACTTTGGCCGCAACCTGCTTCTTTAATTAATTGCTTAAGGTAAGACTGCTCTTCACAAATGGCAGCTATTGCTCGACCTGCGCTCAACATCCCATAAAGCTTGCTTGGAGCCACTAAACCTTCCATTCCTTCACTGATTGTCACCAAAGAAAGGTCGCAAGCAGTTAGAGAATTGGGCAAATTTGTTTTCGGCTGAAACGGTAAAAATAGACAATTTTTTAAACCCCATTCTTGAATCATTCGAGCATAACAATTGTCGTACTTGACACCACCGCCAATAAATACAAATTGAACCGGATCTTTCCTTAACTCCCAGGCTGTTGCCATAATCGTTTCCATATCATGACAACGTCCCATATTTCCAGAGTAGAGAATCGTGAATGGTTTAACTAAGTTATGTTCAATCGCAAAAGGATTTTCAGTTTTTGGTTTTGGGATTATGTACTCGGGGTCGCACCAACTATGAATAACAGTAATTTTATGAGCAAGATCAGGATTTTTAGAAATAATACGCTGTTTCATGGTTGGACTCAGGACAATAATTGCTTTGGCTTGGTCCCAGATTTTTAAGTTAAGCCAATTCCAGAATTGAGCTAGCCAGTGTTTTTCGGACAGGACATTGAGCTGAATAGCAATATCAGGATAAAGATCGTAAAGTAAGCAAACATACGGAAGATTAAAAATAAGTTTTGCGAAGTAACCGATTAATAAAAGATAGGGTGGTTCTGTTGTTAAAAGTAATGTTTCTCCACGGTAATCAGGTTTCAGCAGTCTTAAGGCAGAATAGAAACAGAATAGTAAGCCATTCATAATACGTCCGCGAAGCCACTTTGGAAAAATTCGGGAAGTTAGGGATCGCCGGATCGTAAGAAATTTCTGCTTTTCTCTACGAGGAGCAATTGGTTGTTTTCCATTACCATAAGCCGGTTGACCAGTAATAATTTTGACTGTTATATCTTGGAAAGTTAGCTGTTGAGCTAACTCTTCAATTAATTGTCCGGTAGCAGCGTGATCGGGTGGATAGAATTGAGTGATAATTGATAATTTAGTCATTCTTTTCTAGATCGCTATAAACTATTCAGCTTTATTTTAATCAAATGAATTTGATTAGTTTGTAATCTATTAAACTCTAAAAAACAGCTTTCTTTTGCCCAAAAAAACTACGTGATACTATTTATTTTTTAAATTATGATTAAACCATTTAAGTATTTTCTTGGGGAGCATTTCACTGTTTGAGGATAGCTCAAACAGATAATAACCCATTGAGGTAGGCACAGCGATGAACAAGGACTTGGGGTACGTTTTCACACTTCCTTTGTGCTCCGGAGATTTTAGTGCGACGGTCCACTTGTTTAACAGCAGACTCAACCGCACCAGATCCAATTGAGCAAATCTGTTCAGCTTGATGGTCCTCGTAGTTGATAATGCGATCACGATGCTGATGCAAGATAACGGCAAAAGTTTTGTGCTGGTTTACGTTTCTAATCAGAAAATCAAGCTTTGGCAACATCATTTTCATCGTTAATATTAGCACTCACCCGTAAACAGCAAATTTTTAAATACGGACTCAGTTGACTGTTAGTAGGAACTTCCAATTGCTGCGCTTGTTGGCTTGTTATTGGCAATTCTCCCAAAATACTTTTCATTCGTTGTTGATACCCTCTACTTGTGTCTGTAACCCTTTCCATAAAAAAACCTACTTCTGGCATGATACACTTCTGTATTTGATTCCTCAATGCTTCTTTAATCACTACAATATTAATCACTTTTTGCTGGTGATGTATCTTCATATAGGGTGTTGGCGATTGCCTGTATCTGTTCTTGAAGAGCTTGCTGTTTTTCTGGAGTCATTGTTTGGTAAGTCAACTCGTCTATTATTTATCCTGCCCGATTTTTAACGTCTTTGCAAAAAACTGAGATGCTCCCTTTTCTTGCACGTAAGATTTTACATTAATTATTATTGAATTCCAATATAAGATAGCAAAAATCAGTTAAATTACTTGAGTTTTTTATTCCGTAATTTTCTTGATTATTGAATATCTATTTCACTCAAATTAAGCTTATTTTACGTAAGATTACAGTTTTAAGGTTGTAATTGATTTTTAAGTCAATACCAAGATCGTACTGAATCAACCATAAAATTCAAACGGCGATTGAGCAACAGATGAAGAGTCTTGGTTGGTGGATCTATGTGACTAAACACTAAAAACCGACTTGATCTCTGTTTCAGGCGGTAACGGTCGATCAACAAGAGTATTTAATTGAGCAGGGCTTTAGACGACTGAAAGGATAACCCCTCTCGGTGCAACCGATGTTTCTACAACGTGAAGATTCAAATCAAAGTCTGATTCGGTTAAAGCGCGATCGCGCTTTTTTTTTAGCAAGCCCTACTGATCTTTTGGTCAAGTAGCTTCAAAAAAATTGGGATGTATTTGTCTCTTAAAAAGCGAGTTTTGACTATTTTCTAGTTTAAAATTCGTTTAAGTTCCTCTATTTCGTATAAGACAGGATTACAATTCCAGCTAAACATAACAAAATTCCAATAATCTTACTAAAACTAATGGTTTCATTGAGGAATAAAAACGCTAAAATTGTTGTCACAATAGGGTATAAACTGGTTATCACTACGACTTTTGAAGCTTCCCCTTGACCAATTGCGCTAAAGAATAAAAGTGTGCCAATACTGGCAAAAATACCGACTGAAATCCCCAGATAAGTCCATCCGTTTTGCCACTGAAATGAAAAAGAATTACGATAAGTCAAAATATAGAGGGGAATACCAAGAGCAGATCCCATTAAAGAATAAATGAGTAAACTCGGTGCATTCAATTCTGAACTCAAGAACTTTGAGAGAAATCCCCACACCCCATAAAAAAATAAACAAATTAAACTTAAAGTTAACCAAGACATAATTTTTTACGCTTAAATTTCTTCACGAGGATCGAAAATTTCGCTCAGCCCCTCTCCTAATAGAGAGAACCCTGAAACCATGAGTGTCATGGCTAACCCCGGGAAGAAAGTAGTCCACCAAATTCCTGTGGGCAGTGCATCGAGGGCTTGGCGAAGAGCATAACCCCATTCGGGTACATTTTCTGGTAAACCTAGACCTAAAAAGCCTAATCCACCTAAGATGAGGATAGCATCAGCTGCATTGAGGGTGAATAACACGGGAACACTTTGAATGACATTAAAAAAGAGATAACGGGACAAAACATGACTGGGAGTAGCCCCCATAGCTCTCGCTGCTTCGATGAAGAGTTCGGTTTTGACGCTGGTGGTGTGGTTACGAACCACACGGTAGTATTGGGGAATATAAGAAATGCTCACCGCGATCGCGGCATTAAAAACACCTCTGCCCACCACAAAAGCCAAAGTGACTGATAACAATAATCCCGGCAGCGTATAAATTGTATCCATCAAAAAGAGTAAGGCGCGATCTAGGCGTCCGCCCAAATATCCACTAATCATGCCAAGCGGCACTCCCAGAATCAAACTGATTGCAGTAGCAATAACGACAACCTGTAAGGCAGCACGGGTTCCAAAAAGCGTACGCGATAAAACATCATAGCCTTGGCGAGTTGTGCCAAACCAATACTCAGCATTGGGTGCTTGATGAATGGGATTACTCAGCGATTCAGTGGGATTAGTCAGCCAACCCCAACTTGCCCAGGTTGGGGCAAAAATGGCAACTGTGACAAAAAATAGCGTCAGCAATAAGCCTAGGGCGAGTAGGATCCGAGAAACGCTTGGACGCAAAAAGAGGGGAATTTGTGGGCGGATACGACTTTTACTGACCATCCAGAAATTAAATTGGTTAAGGGTTACAAGGTGAAACTCTCAGTACAGGACAAAAAATGAAAAGAGGGGTTGCCAAGTGAGACAGGAAACGGGTTTCATGGAAAGTTATCAGACCTAATCCACAAAACCTTATGAAACAGATTAACTTACTTCGTAAAACATTGAAACCATATTGGGCTGGCATGGTGCTAGACTCAAGGAATGAACCCGAACGCGTGCCTACGGCGCGGGCTTTCGCCCTACGGTTTCACAAGCCTTGAGCGTTGCTCAGTTTCTTGGCTCTCTTCCTGATTGCTCTATTAAGAGTGACTCGTTCCCCGGAATTCAATTCCGGGGCTTGCGAGTCACCGTTGGTGAAAACCATTAGACATCTCCAGAAATGAGGATTTGGCAACGGACTGGCAAGGTTTTCAGCTTTGTTTTTGGGCTTTATTGGAGATGTCTATTAACTTAACTGAGGTCGCCACTGGATTCCGAAATACCGCACAGCTGTACTGCCTTGCCAGCGGAGATGATAATATCCTTTTCCCAACAAGTCCATTCCCGCTTTGGCTCGCCATCGGGCGATGGTGGAACTATCCAAAGCATTGATTTCCCGTTTCTTTTGACCGATGCACACTGGTTCAACTGGCAGGTTTTCCAGACACCATTCCAAACTTCGATCGAACAATCCATCTAATGATACTTTTCCTCTTTCCATTGCCATTTCTACTCGATGCCATCCCCACTTGAGATGAAAGACCAAGAGTAGAACGGCACGAGCTAAACTGCCTTGAGAGTGAACTAGACGACCTGTCATCATCACAATTAAGACGATACCGATGCAGTAGGCAGTACCTGATGGTAGCGATCGCACCAGATGATTGACTGCTGCTGCTGTCAACTCAACTAACTTGTCACTAATGAGCTTACCCTGAATGAAATCACCGAATAATCACCGAATAATCACTGATTTTTTCAGGGTTTTAGTTTATACCTGAAAAGGTTCAATAAAAATTTACATTATCTATTCTTTTGCGGTTAACAATAAACCGAAGACAGTTTGAGAAGACACCAAGAGTGCACTTAAACTTTCTGAAGAATTGGGGGTAGTAGTGCCATTTTTCTCGTAAACATCAACATCGGATTGTTAATTACCAGTATTATCAACAAGAACAAATCTGTTCTATCGGCTCAGGTGGTGTCGAATCAGCAATCAAGCAAATCAGTAGTCGTATCAAAATTTCAGGAGCACAATGGAAGGAGGAAAATGTTCCTCAAGTTCTTGCCCATCGATGTGCCTACGTTAATGGACTGATTGGAGTGCAAAGGTGACATGCTACCGTTCTCATGCCATTAGGGCGAACTTAACACCTCACTTGGAAACAGATACAAAGTTTAGCCTTGGTTAATCTCTGCTCCAGAGTCCTAGAACAGCCCTACCCACCACTACTATAGAATTTAGCTAAATCAAGTCAATTAAAGCATCATATTTGGGAGAACTCTCTTGATTAACATATTCTAAAGCCCCCCCCAACTTCCCCATTTACTAGGGGACTTGATATCAGAAAAATGCACGAAGAGGTCTTCTCCCAACTGGTGCCATTGTGTCAAATACTCCCGATAAATCTCCCCCATTCTCGGGTCGCGATTAGCCTCGATAAACAGATTCGTAATCGCTTGATTGTTTTCAATACCCCCTCGGCTCACTAAATGCTGACCGCCCTCATAAGCCAGCATTAGTTTGGTTACGTAATTTTTTTAGTAAGCCCCATCTAGTAGAACTTAAAATTTATGAACAAGCATTTACAAGCATCTCAACCTAATAATTTTGAAGACTTACAAGAAGTAAAGTTAGAACAACCAAACTGGCTACCTTACTTAAGAACGCTACGGCGAAAAGCTTTATTAATTTTTGGTATAGCAGGATTAACTACTTTTGCCGTTTTCTTAAATACCTTACGACAACCCCTTAGTTATGGGGGTGATTTTCGGTTGCTTATCGAACCGTTAACTTCAACTGATAAACTGACAGATCCTTCAACGATTACCCGAACTGAGGGAATCCCTAATGAAGATTTATTAAGTGTAGATTATCCTACACAGGTAGCAATTTTAAAAGGTGAAGGAATGTTACTCAGCATTGCTAAAGAAATTCAAGCGGGAAATCCTGAAGCTAATATTAATAAGCTAATAAAAAAACTAGAGGAAAACCTCTCCGTCCAACGTGTCGGTGATACCCGTAGAGATGAAACTAAAATTATAGAGGTGGCTTATACAGATGTAGAGCCAGAACTAACCAAGCAAGTTTTAGAAGTAACCGCTCAGAAATTTATCAGCTATAGCGCTGAAGAACAACAGAAAAGAATTGATGCTGGGGTTCAATTTATTGATGAACAACTGTCTCAGCTGCAAAAGGAGCTATCTACACTCCAGGTGCAACAAAAGCAACTCCAGCAGGAGTATCAGTTAATTGAACCTAATGCCAGAGGTCAAGAATTATTTTCTCAAGTTCATCAGTTAACGCAACAACAACGAGAAGTTGCTAGTCAATTTAGAGAATTGAATGCACTTCAGAATAGGCTGCAGAAAAGATTAAATCTAACACCGAGTGAGGCTTTAGTCGCTTTAGCTTTGAATCAGGATCCTAACCGTGTTGCTTTATTAGAAAAGCTCCAAGAAATTGAAAGAGAGATTGCTATCACTTCAGCGCGCTTTAGATCCAACACTCCGGTCTTACAAGAATTCAAAGAGCAGCAACAAAATCTGATTGACTTACTTAATCAAAAAACACAGCAACTTTTAGATCAAATTTCAATTCCTGTAGACAGTAATTCTCCAGCTTTAGAATATCAAGACCCCACTCGTCTTAATCAGATCCAACAACTAGTAGATACTACAAATCAAATTGAGGAATTGAGATCGCGCTATCAGTCTTTAACAGCAAGTAAAGAAAAGGTAGCTGAGCAAGCAGATCAGTTTCCCGAAATTGCAAGCCAGTATAGAGAAGTAGAGGAACAAATTGGACTGACCAACCAAATTGTTAATCGACTCAAGAGCCAGAGAGAAATACTGCGTTTGGAAATTTCTCAAAATAAGATGCCATGGGAGCTCGTGAGCGAGCCTCAAATTAACCGAGACGTTAATGGTGATCCTGAAGCCACTGCAACCGATAGAAACAAACAACTTTTAGCAGGGATAGTAGGAGGAATGCTTCTCGGCTCAATAGTAGCACTTCTAGTTGAGAAACGCCGCGATGTTTTTTATGACTCAGAAGATATTCCAGATAAAGTTTCAGTACCACTTTTAGAAACGATTCCTTTTGTAGGGGAAAAATTTAAGGGGTCTTATCCCCAAAAATCAATACCATTTGTCAATGCTATTGAGTCTTTATATACTAAACTTTGTTTAACCTATACTAATCCTTCCATTCAATCTCTAGTCGTGGCATCTGTGGAACCGAATGAAAATCAATCTATAGTTGCTTTTAACCTAGCGCAAGTAGCTGCTGCTATGGGAAATCAAGTGATTCTAATTGATGCTGATTCTCAAGACTCCCAATTTCGTCATCCATTAAACATAGATGATAAGGGAGACTCGGAGCATAGTTTAAGAAAAGATAGTAACTCGGGAGAAGTTATCCGAAGTTCACAAGTGGATAACCTATCTGTTTTGACTTTAGGTGTTTCTTTACGTAAGACTGGTAAAAGGCTTTGGTCGAATCAAATAAAACAACTGATGAAGGCTTGGCAAGAAAAATATGACCTTGTGATATATAATGGTCCTCCTTTATCCCAATCTACGGATATTAATTTTCTTGCTGCTCATACGGATGGAATCATGTTAGTTTCAGAAATTAACAAATCTAAATGTTCTCTGGTAGAAAAAAGCATCAAACAACTCAATGATTATAATTTGAATGTTTTAGGAGTCGTTGCTATTAAACAGGCTTTAAAACAAAAAAACAGTTCAAATCACAATGTATCAGAAAAATATATCATTGATGAATTTCGCAATCCCTATAACAGTGATTTATATGACAGATTTTTTGACTAAAAAGTAAACTAATCAAAAGAAGAGCCTACGGATTTAGAAATTTTTTTTTGCTAATTTTCAAATTAAATGCTTTCTCAATTGGTATTTTACGAGTTGATTTAACATACTCAGTTTGGTATGACCAGAGTGTAACCAGCTTACTCAATATACTCTCTGACCATCTGTTGATCTGGTACACTTTGTTGGCTTTGAGCTTAACTCACGAGGCACCTTAGCTATTGATGAAAAACTCTTGCTTGGCTCTTAATCAAAATTAATACTTGAGAACTTGGAAGCACTTAATGGAAACCTGTAAAATTCTAAATATTAATATATACAATACTTCCCTAAAAGAATTATTAAAAAAAATTAAGAAAGGCGGATTTGTCGTCACTCCTAATCTTGATCATATGGTAAAGCTACAAAAAGACGTTGATTTTTTTGTAGCATATAGTAATGCCGATTATGTGATTTGTGACAGCAAAATTCTACAATGGACTTCTTGGTTTTTAGGTAATAAAATCCAAGAAAAAATATCTGGCTCTGATTTTTTTCCTCAATTTTATGACTATTACAAGCATGATAAAAGTATACAAATTTTTTTGTTAGGAGGTTCTAAAGGAATAGCCGATCTAGCTAGGCAAAACATTAATCATAAAGTGGGCAGAGAAATAGTAGTTGGATCCTATTCCCCATCTTTCAGTTTTGCAAGTAATGAAAGGGAATCAAAAAAAATCGTTAAACTAATTAATGAATCTAAGGCAACCGTTTTAGCTGTAGGCGTAGGAGCTCCTAAGCAGGAAAAATGGATTAACAAATATAGGAATGAATTGAAAAATATTAAAATTTTTCTAGCTATTGGAGCCACCATTGATTTTGAAGCTAAACGTTTTAAAAGAGCACCTAAATGGATGAGTGATAGAGGACTGGAATGGTTATATCGACTATTGTGTGATCCTAAGCGATTGTGGAAAAGATATTTGGTAGAAAGCCTTCCTTTCTTTTGGTTAATTTTACAGCAAAAGCTCAATTTTTATCAATACAAAGAACCGATTTGGCTTATTTTACAGAAAGCTGATTTGCTCTCACAAGAGCAAGTAAATTATATACTCAGTTTACAAAGGGAGAATAGTACACTTTGTTTTAGCGAAATTGTTATACAGAACGGATGGCTCAAAGCAGAAACTATTAATTTTTTTACTCGTGAATTCGATCAATTAGCTAGTCAGCCAAAAAGAAAAACAATCGAACAACTTTGTAGAGCTGCATCTCTATTAAATGAGCAGCAGATTGCTGAGATTTTAAAAGATCAAGAAAGTACAAATTTAAAATTTAAGGAAATAGCTATAAATAAAAATTGGCTAACTCCAAAGACCATAGAGTTTTTACTAAATTATTGCATTCCTAATCCTTCTCAAAAGTAAATATGCCATCAACTGCGACAAAGAAGCTTGCCATTCAAGGTGCTGCTTGGACCGTATTTGGATATGGCTTCAGCCAAGGGCTAAGATTAGTTAGTAACTTAGTTCTAACGCGCTTGCTAGTCCCTGAGCTATTTGGGCTAATGGCTTTGGTGAATACCTTTATTACTGGTCTCAACTTATTTTCTGATGTTGGAATTGGTCCAAGTATTATTCAAAACAAACGCGGCGAAGATCCAGACTTTTATAATACTGCTTGGACAATACAGTTAATAAGAGGCTTTGGGCTGTGGCTTTGTTGCTTTCTTATTGCTTGGCCAGTTGCTCAATTTTATAATGATCTTCGATTAATTTGGTTACTTCCTACTGTTGGCTTAACAACAGTTATTGCTGGCTTTAACTCTACGGCTATATTCACCCTTAATCGCCGAATTGCACTCGGTAAATTAACAAAATTTGAGTTAAAAGTACAAGTGCTTGGAATGATAGTAATGATTATTTGGGCAGCTATTCATCCGAGTATCTGGGCATTGATCATAGGTAATTTTGTTACTAGTATTCTAAAAATGATCTGGAGCCACAGATTAGTTCCAGAAAAAACTAATTTTTTGGCTTGGAATCAAGAGGCTGTTAATGAACTTATTGTCTTTGGGAAATGGATATTTGTATCAACAGCCATGACGTTTTTAGCTTCTCAAACTGATCGATTGCTTCTAGGAAAACTCCTATCACTAGAGATGTTAGGTATTTATACTATTGCTTTTCTATTTGCAGATATGCCGCGCCAGATCATTCAAAAAGTAAGCAATAAAGTAATTTTTCCAGTAGTTTCTCAAATGACTAATCTCCCTCGCTCGAGCCTTCGCCGTAAATTGTTGCAAGAGCGAACTTTAATCCTGATTGGGTTTGCCATTTTCTTAAGCATTTTAATTAGCTTTGGCGATTGGTTGATCATAGCTTTGTATGATGAAAGATATGCTCAAGGTGCTTGGATGTTGCCAATTCTTGCATTAGGTATTTGGCCACGTTTACTATCGGTAACAATTAATCCAGTACTCTTTGCTATTGGTAATCCTAGATATATAGCTTTCGGCAACTTTTTTAAGTTTATATATATGATAATTGGATTGCCCTTAGGATTTTCTATAATAGGAGTTTTAGGAGTTGTAATTGTAATAGCATTAAATGATCTTCCTTTTTATGGAGTAGTTACCTATGGTCTTTGGAAAGAAAACTTATCACCTTTATTGCAGGATATTCAGGCAAGTATACTGCTTATTGGATTACTTTCTCTAATTTTATTTAGTCGCATTAGTCTGGGTTATGGAATTCCTATCAACGGAATTTTACAGAATTTCTCATTTCAATGAGATACAAAATAAAGCCTGAAGCTAATGATAAGCCCATGTAGTATTTTTAATGATTAGTCTTTAATAATTGAATTTCCGTAAAGTGATAACAACTATTCTCACAATTTTAAAGTACAAGGTTTTTCTAAATGTCTTCACCAGTAGACTTGCTCTTCATCACCTGGAATCGTCGAGAATATGTGGAGAGAACACTTTCAAACATCTTGAAAGATCCATCAGATTTTCGACTTTATTGCTGGGATAATGGTTCTAAGGATGGAACAGCAGACCTAATTGCCTCAATTAGTGATACACGTGTAGCTAAACGGCATTTCAATCCAAAGAATGTTGGACAGTTTGAACCATGTATGTGGTTTTTTGAAACAGCGACAAGCGACGTAGTTGGCAAAGTTGATGATGATATACTCCTTCCCCCAGGTTGGACCGAAAAAATTGCACCTATGATTCGCAAACAACCTAATTTTGGTATGCTCGGTTGCTGGATCTTCATGCCAGAAGATTGGGACGAAAATCTAGCACAGCAAAACATAGTTGAACTTTCTGGCGAACGGGTGTTTCGAACGATCACTATTCAAGGACAATCTTTTTTAGCTCGAAAAGAATACCTGCTGCGCTACAAACTTAGTCAACCGAGAGGGCATAGTATTCCTATTAATCGCCCAGCTATGACCTTTGACGGTTTAATTAACGGTTATCCTGTTCCGTTATTATACGCCCATAACATGGATGACCCACGATCACCCCTGAATCTCAAAACAAAATCTGGTGCTCTCGGAACAGAGGCAGCACTGACTGCTCGTAGCCGCGGTTTTCAATCAGCAGAAGATTATGCGAAATGGATTGCGGCAGATGCTCGCCGTCGTCAACAAGAACCTTTTGACAAACAACTAAAACAATTCAAGCTAGTAAGAGATAAAAGTTTGATAGGAAGAATCAAACGGAAACTTTTACCAATTCAAAACTTGATTGACAAGATAGTAGGATTCTAAAGCAAATCTTTATATATAGTAAATTTAGTATCTCATCTAGTTGCCTATATTCTTATTTTTTTAGAAAAGCTATGAGTTTTTTAGTATCCATAGTTATGTTTGGCTGGATTCCATTCATCATATATATTTTTAGGTATTTTGGCCCTCAACAAGCAGTGGTTAGTTGTTTCATAGGAGCTTGGCTGTTTCTCCCAGAGGCAAGCTTCCCTATACAGGGGCTTCCAGACTATACCAAAATATCAGCAACCTGCTATGGCATATTGTTAGCTACTCTTACCTCCTATGGAAAGCCTTTTCGCTTATTTCGATCAGGTTTTCGATGGGGTTGGTTCGATTTAGTGTTAATTGTTCCTGCTGCCTTAATTTACTATGCAAAACATCTTCGTTCATTTCGATTGAGTTGGTTTGATTTACCAATGTTGATTTGGTGTCTGTGCCCTTTTGCTTCTTCAATAGCTAATGGTCTTGGTTGGTACGATGGCTTATCAGCTTCACTCGCACAAACTATATTTTGGGGAGGACCTTATTTTTTGGGGCGCTTTTACCTTAACAGCTTAGCTGGACTAAAACGACTAGCCATTGGTATTTTTTGGGGTGGTCTCATTTATGTTCCATTATGCTTGTATGAAGTCCGGATGAGTCCACAGTTACATAATTTGATTTATGGTTACCATCCTCACTCATTTGCTCAAACAATGCGCTACGGAGGATTTAGACCAACAGTATTCATGCAGCATGGGTTAATGGTTGGAATGTGGATAATGGCAGCCACATTAGTAGGAATTTGGCTTTGGAAAACTGGAGTTCTTAGACAACTATGGGGCATTCCAATGCCTTATCTTGTAATAACTTTAATCATCACCCTGATTTTAGTTAAATCTACTGGAGCCTACGTCTATATGTTAGCTGGATTAGTTATTTTATTTATAGCTCGTTGGTTTCGGACTGCAGTGATGTTGCTACTGTTAACGGCTAGCATATTGTTCTACCTATACTTAGGGTCAAGCGGTAACTTAAATGGCGATCGCGTCGTTTCTTGGGCAGCTACAATTTTTAATGAAGACCGAGCCGGCTCTTTAGAATTCAGGATTGACAATGAAGAAATACTTGCAGAGAAAGCACGTCAGCAACCAATTTTTGGTTGGGGAGGATGGGGGCGATCAAGAGTATATGAAGAAAACTGGGCAGGAGAACTGGTAGATATTACAACTACTGATAGCCTTTGGATTATTACCTTTGGAGAACATGGCTATGTTGGTCTAATCAGTTTAACAACATCAATGCTATTGCCTGTTGTTGGATTTTGCTGCCTGCGTTATCCAGCAAAATATTGGTCTCACCGCCAAGTAGCACCAGCAGCAGTACTCGCTGTAGTAGTCGTTTTGTACATGCTTGACTGTACCTTGAATGCCATGATTAATCCAGTCTTTATACTTGCCTGTGGCGGTATATCCGGGCTAGTACAACAAGAAAAAAATTAGTACAACACCACTCAAATTAAGCCAGCTAAAAGAGTAGGTATAACAAAAATAGTCATAACGAAAATATAAGCTTAGAGATTTTTCTAAAGTGGAAGCACATACCCCTTTAATCACTCAACCCATTTTTCTCGTTGGAGCTGAGCGTTCAGGCACCACAGTTTTAAGACTCATGCTTGATCACCATCCTCAACTTGCTTGGTGTAACGAATTTGAGTATGTAGTTGATCGGATAACTGCCAGTAATGGTTGGCCAGAACTTGAAGAGTATTACAAATGGTTAGAAACTCATCGGATCTTTCAAGCGACTGGTTTTACCATTGACCGTTCTTTAAACTACCCTCAATTAGTTAACAGTTTTTTATGTCAAAAGCGGGAGGCCAGAGGAAAATCTCTTGTTGGTGCTACAGTTCACCGTCATTTTGACCAATTGTTGAAAATTTGGCCTGATGCTCGATTCATCCATTTAATCCGTGATGGCAGAGATGTAGCTCGTTCTTGCATTCCTATGGGTTGGGCAGGGAATGTTTGGACAGGAGCTGAGCGTTGGCTCAAAGCAGAGTCTTTGTGGACACAACTCTGTCAAAAACTTCCAGCAGAGCAGCAAATTGAGATCACTTATGAAGACTTGATTTCCAATCCGATTAATAACCTAACGCGTCTGTGTGAATTTATCGGTATCCCCTTTGATTTAGCAATGCTGAGTTATCCTCAGAAAACTAGTTATGATTTCCCTAATCCAAACTTAATTTGCCAGTGGAAATCCAAAATGTCAAAGCGGGAAATTCAGTTGGTTGAATCTCGGATTTCAACTATGTTACTTGAGCGCGGATATCAACTAAGTGGACTACCACTGCTAACGATTACTTCTACAATGGAGCGAAGACTCAACCGACAAGATTGGTGGTTCCGCGTATGGTTTCGAGTCCAAAAATTTGGTCTGTTACTGTTTTTATCAGATTACTTTTCGCGAAAATTTGGACTGATACATTGGCAGAAGCGGATTCAACTACAACTTAACGAAATTGTAAAAGCTCATCTTAAGTAAATTTTATGCATCTTGCGATAATTATTCTCAACTATCGCACGCCAACCCTTGTCATTGAATGCTTATCTGCTCTTCAAAATCAAGTTGAGGCAGATAAGCATTCTGTCATAGTAGTTGATAATGCCTCTGGGGATGGCTCAGTGACACAAATTGAAAGGGCAATTACTACAAATAACTGGAGACCATGGGTACAAGTTTTACCATCCCCTATCAATGGCGGATTTTCAGCAGGCAATAATTTTGGGATTGAAGCTGTTGTTGCAGATGCTTACTTACTCTTAAATAGCGATACAGTTGTTCAGGCTGGGGCGATTAAAGCATTATTGAATGCTTTGAGAACACATCCAGAGGCTGGCATAATCAGTCCACGTTTAGAGTGGTCCGATGGTACTCCACAAATTAGCTGTTTTCGTTATCATTCCCCAGTTAGCGAGTTAATTGCCTCTGCTGCAACTGGACCAATTACTAAACTCCTTAAATTTTATGATGTGCCCATTCCAGTATCTGACGAACCTATAGAACCGGAGTGGACGAGCTTTGCTTGTGTCCTAATTCGGCGTGCAGTAATCGATCAAGTTGGCTTGATGGATGAGGGATATTTTATGTATTTTGATGATATTGATTATTGTCGCAGAACGAGAGATGCTGGGTGGAAAATTCTCCATTGGCCTGAAGCCCATGTCGTACATCTCCGCGGCGGAAGTGGATCGGTAAAGACTGACGTTGCATCTTGCAAACGTCCTCCAACCTACCTTTATCAATCGCGCTCAAGGTACTTTACAAAATTTTACGGTTCAATTGGACTATTAACTGCTAACTTGTTTTGGCTTGCCGGTCGAAGTATTTCGCTGGTGCGAGAGCTAGTTAATCATAAGCAGCCTCATATTTGTGAATTTGCAGCGCGCGATATTTGGATAAATTGGTTGGAATCCTCGAAACCGTCTTTTATTTCTCGGAGAAATGATTAATAGCAATGAACAATTGTCCCGATTTTATTATTATCGGTGCCATGAAATGTGGTACCAGCACACTGCATGAGCAACTTGCTCTACAACCTAGTATTTTTATGAGTACGCTGAAAGAACCCAACTTTTTCAGCGACGACCAAGAGTATTATCGAGGAATAGAGTGGTATTTAGCACACTTTCAGCAAGCTAGAGCTAACGAATTATGTGGTGAATCCAGTACACACTATACCAAATTACCAACTTATCCCCACACCGTTGAACGCATTTGCCAGCACCTGTCAGGAGTAAAATTTATCTATATAATACGCCACCCAATTGATAGACTAGTGTCCCACTATATTCATGAATGGACGCAAAAAGTGATTTCAGTAGAGATTAATCAAGCTGTTAATCAGCACCGTGAACTGATTGATTATAGCTGCTATAGTATGCAGTTAAAGCCTTATTTTGAGACTTTTGGACAACAATCAGTTTTACCCGTTTTTTTTGAAAGGCTTCTCACTCATAAACAAGAGGAATTGGAAAGAATTTGCCGCTTTATCGGTTATAAAGGTCAACCGATTTGGAATAGAGAACTGGATGCTCAAAATGTTTCAAATGAGCGGATGCGCAAGAGTTGGTGGAGGGACTTTTTAGTTGAAGTGCCTGGACTCAGAGAAATTCGACGTACATTTATTCCTAAAAGCTGGCGCAATTCGATTAGACGCTTATGGATGATCAAAAAAAAACCAGAACTTGAGCTCAAACAAATAGAGTATCTACAAGAAGTTTTTGATAGAGACTTATCTATACTAAGTTCTTGGCTGGGGACTTCACTTTGTTGCGAAAACTTTAAAGCCAAAACTCAGTCTCAATCTTTAGATTGGTTAGAACGCTGAAATCCATATTGGTTCTTAATCTGAGCTATCAATTAGAGTACTCAGAAATTTAGACACCAAAGTAAAGTTATTCTAATTAATAGGAAAATAGTATGGATGAAAGATATTTACTGAAAGTTCTTAATACATCGATGTTTACGGAGAGTGACAGAACAGGGTTATAGCACTCAGAAATTATTCATGAGAGGAAGCCACCTTTGACACAACAAGTATAGAAAATTGGGCTCTCACATCTGACTTTTGATTGCTATAACCCATCTGATCTTTAGAAATTAGCTCTAAAAAAAATGATTAAACTCAGAAGATTATTTTTAATCTTTACGGTAGCATTATCTTTGGTTTTAATCGCGTCCTTTTTAACTAAAGGATTTAATTCCTTTCAAACAACAGTCAAACAGGATATTGACAATAAAATTTATTTATCTTCTCAAAGCAAAGTTGAAACGAATATTGGAACTAATCTGAATAGTATCAACGACTGGTCAAGCCAACTGCCATTTCGCGACGGGTTTCACTCCTCCCGCCCTTGGCTGCCTCAAAAATCCGGCGTCTGGAATACCAATGAATCCGACCAACTTGACCTCGATGCCAACGGTTGGGTTAAGTCCCTTCCCTCCCCAAAAGACAGCACTGAATATACTTACGTGGGAACTCTGCTCTTCCGCGAGCTCGAAGGCAACTATCCCGGAGGAGAATATGTTGTTCTTTATGAAGGGGAAGGAACAATTGAATATGACTTTGATGCCACTCGCGTCCCTGCCGCCTCTAGTCCCGGTCGCGATGTCATTAGGGTCAATCCCTCTAACTCAGGCATTTATTTGAAAATTACTGAGACCGACCCTAACCAAACTGGCAACTATCTGCGCCAAATTCGTGTGCTCCCTGTCACTTCTGAAAACAGTGACCCCAGCGCCCTGTTTAATCCTACCTTCATCGAAAAAATTCAACCCTTTGCCGCTTTTCGCTTCATGGACTGGATGAAAACCAATAACTCAACTCAAAAAGAGTGGAGTCACCGACCCACCTTAGAAGATGCGACCTGGTCCCAAGCGGGAGCTCCAGTTGAAATTATGGTGGAGTTAGCCAACCGCACTGACAGCGACCCCTGGTTTACTATCCCTCATCAAGCCACTGACGAATACGTCATTAATTTTGCCAGCTATGTGCGAGACCATCTTGACCCAGACTTAAAGGTCTATGTCGAGTATTCCAACGAAGTGTGGAACTCTCAATTTGAACAGGCTCAGTGGGTGCAAAAACAAGCTCAACAAGAATGGGGAGAAGGAGGCTACGGCAAGGGACTGGAGTGGTTTGGCAAACGAACCACTGAAATCACTCGCCTGTGGGATGAAGTTTTTGGGCCAGAGAAAGAGCGCGTGATTGGCGTGATGGGAGCGCAAGCGGCTAACCCTTGGACAGCACAAAAGGCTCTGAATTATCAGGCTTGGGCAGAATCTCCTCTGAGCCACGCTGAGTATGGAATTGATGCCATTGCCATTGCGCCTTATTTTGGCAGTTTAGGGAAACCTGCTCATGAAACAGTGGTAGAAAGTTGGACCACTGAAGCCGATGGCGGTCTGAGCAAGCTGTTTGATGAGCTGAGTCAAGGGGGGATTCTGCCGGATGGCCCCCCTGGTGGGGCCTTGCAACAGGCTTACCAAAATATGCAAAATTATGTGGAACTGGCTGAGCAAGAGCAGTTGCAATTGCTCGCTTATGAGGGAGGTCAGCATTTAGTAGGTCGCGGTGGGGTCGAAAATAATACAGCGGTTACGAAGCTGTTTATTGAGGCGAATCGCGACCCGAGAATGGGAGAGCTTTATCGGGAGTATTTGAGTCAATGGCAGGAGTTGGGGGGGGGATTATTTGTCAATTTCTCTGACATTGGTCAAGCGAGCAAGTGGGGCAGTTGGGGTGTTTTGGAATATGTCAATCAAGAGAGTTCTCCTAAATATGATGCTTTGATTGACTTGATTCATTCTCGGTAGTGCTGAGTAATGCTAAACAAGTCATGATGCATCATTGTAATCCACAAAATACCAAATTGTACCAATGTAATTTTCCAACGATATTGAAATGGATTTCTCTGCCAATTCTAAGCTAATTGATCTTTTGAGTGATTCCCTATATGTAAGAACTTACTCGAACGAAGTCGCTAGGGTGTCCGCCTGACGATTAGGCTTGATCTTTATCAGTATCAGCTCAAATAACTGTATCTGTACCAATGAAGATATTATCTACTGCCTGAAGTTCGTTGTCTGTAACTCCAGACGTAAACAAACGTACGGCAATGAATTCGTACCCATGACCAAAGTCAATACTATTTTGAATTGTTGTCCAATCAAATTCCGCAGTGGCAAGGTTTCCTGAATCAAAGAGAGTTATGGATTCGAAAGGCATAGTGTTGCTAATGTTATCGGGAGAATTAGTACTCCAGTTACTGAGCTCAAATCTACCATTAACACCATATATTTGCATACGAAGTGTATTGCTAGAGCCCAGATTTTTGGCATCAAAGCTAAGGCTTTGTACTCCACGCGTTACTAATTGATCGTGGATGACCTGGACTAGTCCTCCTGCACCATGATTGTCAGCATAAACCAAACCAGTTACACTATCATGATTCCACTTACGACCACCAGAAAAGTACCAGCCCCTATTATACCATTGAGTTGTACCCGAATTAGATTTAACTGAAGAAGTAAAATCTCCATTAACGAGAGCATTAGGAAACGGGCTATCCTCAACATCAATTAATTGATTGGTTGTGGCAGTATTTCCTTGAGTGTCTGTCACTTTCAAAGTAACCGAATATGTACCAGCAGAATCATAGACATAGGTCATATATCGTCCGAATCCGTCCAATATACCATCGCTATTAACGTCCCAAGCAAAGGATGCAATGGTATTATCTCCCGCACTAGAAGGAGTATTAGGAAGATCTGACCAAGTTAGAGAGTAGTCTGAGTCATAAGACTGACTAGCGTCAAAAAGGACAGCATAGCCTCCCACGGATTGGGTCGTGAATTGAGCTACTGGAGGATTATCTGCTAGAGGTACATCAAACTTTGGATTTCCCTGAAGATCAAAATAAGGAGTGATAGGGACTACCTCTGTTCCAGGGCTAAGAGGATCAGCGCTGGCTCGATTGCTTACACGACCAGAAGCTGCAACTAGGTGTTGATTATTGTTTTTGAACACTCCATTGATCAATTGACTATGACCAAAAGGTGATTCAGTATCATAACCCTGCATAGAATTTTGAGGAACTGTAGCGCCAAAGTCAAACCCTTCAATATGTACATTGTTGTAAATAACACTGCGAGCATTTTTGTCTGAGTAAATACCTATCCCTTGTGGGCTAGATATATCTGCTCCATCGCGCAAGACTGGATTTTGTATATTTCCAATAATGAGGGCATCCTTGAGAGTTGTATAAGAAGCATAGGAGATCTGAACTCCCGTCTCACGAATTCCCCAAATGTACGAATCTTCAATCAGGCTTTGCTTGTTATGGTCTATACTAAACTGGTCAGTTCCCCAATCATCACGAGTAACTCCTCTAACTTCGATACCACTATCAGCGTTATAAACTGTATTTTTGCGGAAGTCGTGAATAGGAACTTTCCAGGAGCCAATCATATCAGCATTGCCAGCAATATGTTGTAACTCTGCAGGAAGGTTAGCAACCGGTACATCTGGAGGAGTAAAACCATCATTCGTTCCATAGATAATGATTCCGGCATCCTTCATTCCTGTTGTAATGTTATCCTCAAAAGCTGTTGCTGCATAGCTAGTACCGATCCAGAAGCCTATACCTGAATCACCAAAGTCTCTTTCTCCGTTTCTATTTCCTCCAAGTAAGTCAGCCGTCGGATCAGTTTCAGCCCCAGTTCCTTTGATAGCTATGTTACGACGGAAGCTAGCTTGTTCGTTGCCATCTTCTGTAACATAATGCGCGCCAAGAACATCAAAGGAAACATTATCTTCTACTTTCGCACGACTTCCATGTACAACATATCCCCAACCAGGGCTACCCCATACAGCGTTTCCAGTAATACTAGCTGAATTTAGATCGTTAGCATCATGATCAAAAACTTTATGTAAATGAATTGAGTACCGTCCCTGTGGATTTGTCCCTGTTCCTGGAATTAAATTCCCTTGATCATCAAAGCGAGGGTTGTCCCGATAGAGATCTTTGTTAGTGCGTCCCAAATCATAAAAGCCAGTATTATGAATCTCAGTATTATGATCCATAAACATTATGTGCCCCCTTTGACCAATAGGAACACTATCTCCACCTTCTGTGGAAAAACTAATATTGCGATCAAGGTTGGCAACATAAAGATCTAAATCGAAACCGTCTGGAGTGACATGATCGAAGCGTAGCGCATTACCTTCAACATCATTATGAGAAAAGGTAATTTTGTTCCCATCTATAGAAGAGATAGTTAATACTTCATCTTGGGTAATACTATTATCTTGATGGGAACCAGTATTATCCCATTGAGTTCCAGTGACAACAATTTTATCTCCAACCTGCCAGCTACTGGGAACTGATTCAGAGAAAACTAATTTTGTGGCACCGGCTTTATGGTCACCGGCTAAAGTGAGATAAGGTGTTTTTTCAGTCCCCCAGATATCTACTTGAGCTCCATGTTCAGTTACTAAACCACGGCTTAACTGTTTAGAATCCCAGTTTCGATCTATAGCACCCTTTCCTGGATCGACTGGTGCAAAAATAATCTGAGTCTGCGAACCCGCTTGAACAGGAGTAGCTTCGGTACCAATTTCTAAAGTTCCAGTGGAAGAAACTGCTATAAAATCAACAATCAGCTTTGTATCCTTATGTTGAGTAAAGCCAAGCTTGCCATCTATTCTGATCGTCTTAATCCGAGCGTCACTTTTTTGATCATAAGTAACTTCAACGCCTTGCTCAATCAAGACATTAGCATCAGAAACCGGTACCTCTCCACCTTGCCATGTTTGAGGGTCAAACCAAGAACCATTATTAACGGCAATATGGGTAACAGCACTGTGGGGGACGAGGGATAAGACATCTGAATTTCCGTGATCAGTAGTGCTATCAGTTATAGTATCAGTAGTGGCGTCAGAGTCAGCAACCGTTACTGTCAAATTATCCCAACGATAAAGCTCATCCCTAGCGGTAGTCTTCGTTTCTATTAAAATCTGGAAACTGTTGCCCCTAAGTCCCTCTGCCTTGAGAGTTTCTACCTGACCACTGTTAAACATCCCTTGATAGTTAACAATGTTTACTTTATTTTCATCAAGTAAATAAGAAACACTTAAGGAATCAGTGTAGCTTCCTGAAGATTCTAAACCTCCTTCTCCCTGAATATCAAGGGAAAAATTAATGCTAGAAACGGAAGAAATATCAATGACTTCTGATTGCCAAACAGTTAAACCATCAGTGTTTTGGCTAATGAAAGCCTTATTTTGAACTTCAAAGATTGGATTATTAGTTTGGGATATATCTATACCCCAAGCTGTTGTCCCAGTATCAACAGTTGTACCATTTGCTAAGCTGTCGAAATTTTCTTGCCAAAAAAAGGGTGTACTTGACTCACCTGAGATTGTGCTAATATTACCAGTAACAGAGAGATTATCCCACAGATAAGCCTCGTCCCCACCTGTCGTCTTCGTGCGGATAAACAGTTGTAGCGTTTCACCCTTGAGTCCCTCTGTTCCGACCATCTCTACATTACCACTATTAGATATGCCATTGTAGCGAGTGAGAGAAATTTCTTGACCATCAAGGAGATAGGAAACTTCTAGAAAATCAGCATAAGTTCCCGTTGCTTCTAGGTCTCCCTGTCCCCAAATGTCCAGAGAAAAACTAGCAACACCTACTGAAGAAATATCTATTTTATCAGATCGCCAAAGAGCAACTCGGTCTGTATTTCGAGCAATAAACTTTTGCTCTTGCACTTCAAAAATAGGAGTTTGAGTTTTAGATATATCTACACTCCAAGCTGTATCTCCCTCATCCAGTATGGTTCCAGGTAGTAAATCATCAAATGTTTCTTCCCATAGCCAAGTTTTAGAAGTCATTTTTTCTTTCAACAAGAATAGCTTTATATTTTCTTTATTATTAATAAATAAACAATAATCTATTTTTTTTAAACAGTAACAATACTACAAAACTAAAAACTTAAAATGTAAACAATATCAATATTTTCTCTGAAAGTATTTAAAATAAAATACACTTAAATACTTTAACAAAATACACGTAAATAATTTTTGGGAATGATTTGGAAAAGAATGAATTGAAGAATAAGTAAAACTCTTTATAACTTAGAGTTCAAGATACGGTGTTTATAGGAGTTAACAAAGCAAAAAGTAGTCAC
Source organism: Cyanobacteria bacterium GSL.Bin1 (assembly GCA_009909085.1). Taxonomy (NCBI): domain Bacteria; kingdom Bacillati; phylum Cyanobacteriota; species Cyanobacteria bacterium GSL.Bin1. Next base: position 33,620 of record JAAANX010000036.1, read on the forward strand.
CAGAAGATATTATCCAGTAAATGGGAAAACGATGTCAAAAAATAAAAAGAAGTTTATCAGACCTTAGAAAATACTGAGTATGCTAAGTATTTATCTTAGAGGTTGTATTATTTAATTATTAAATTCGCGAAAATTTATGAATAATTCACTAATTTCTGCTGATGAGCCAGATTGGAGTCGTGAAAAATGTCGTCGTTGGTGGGATCCCAGTCGTCAACTCCTTAAGACTATTAGAGATTACCAAAGGTGGCGAGAAAGTAACAATCCTCTAGGATACTTTTTTTGCAGTTACTGTGTCATTAAGCATCGTTTTTGGAGCCTGATCACTGGTGCTGATATTCCTTTAAACTGTCAACTGGGGGGAGGACTAATCTTGCCTCATCCTAATGGAATCGTAATTCACCCAGAGGCTTATATCGGCTCAAATTGTCTAGTATTTCAACAAGTAACTATTGTTAAAGACGTTAAAATAGGAGCTCATGTTCATATCGGTGCAGGAGCAAAAATTCTTTATGGTATTACCATTGGCGATTATGCCAAAGTCGGTGCTAATGCTGTAGTTTTAACTGATGTGCCTGCTGGTGCAACAGCAGTGGGTGTTCCTGCAAAAATCAAAGTAAAAAGTTAAGTTAGTTGGTTTTTTGGAGCTTTTATTTTACTGAAAGGATGGTTTAAAGAGTGTGATCTGCTTTTCAACAAGAAATTCAGTAGATGCTAATATGAGTTTGATCGTGTTATTGGCGTAATGATTTACTGTTAATGACTCTTTGCACATATTCTAATACAAGTAGAAATTAATCCCACTGATTAGACAATTTAAATCTTGAATTAGAGAATCGTTATAATATATAATGACTTGTAAAAAAATAAAAGCGGTTACTAATTATAGAACAATGTAATCCAGAATGGTTTTCTGAACCATTAGTGGGATATAATTTTTATGTCAATATTAGTAATTTTGTTGATGTTACATTAGTGACTCATGAAAGAAATAAAAAAGCTCTTGATAAAGTTAAAAACAATCAAAATTAAAAAATAATTTATATAAGCGAAAGTGTTTTTAGCAAGAAACTCTATAAATTAGTAGATTTTTTACCTCTCAAAAAAGAATAAAGGGGTTAAAGGTAGATCCAATTTCAAGAGAATATGTAATACAGGAATTTACTAAAAATATCACCAAGCTGGTTGAAAATGATGAGTTGCGAGAAAATATGTCAGTTAAATCAATAGAAAGAGCAGAAGAATTTGAGTGGGGTGAAAAAGCGAAAAAGATCGTAAAAAAATATCAAGAAATAATTGCTGCAAAAGAATGAATTTAGAACAAGTTTAATTAAATTAGTACTTAAAAGTTCATAATAAATTAGTTGCTGGATAGTTGTGAGACTTGGAATAGTTATTATTGGACGTAATGAAGGTGATCGCCTTGATCAGTGCCTGAAATCAGTTTTTAAAAAAACACCTAGCATTGTCTATGTAGACTCTGGCTCCACAGACGGTAGTGTTGAATTAGCGCAATCATTTTCAGTAGAGGTTGTTGAATTAGATTTATCTATTTCTTTCACTGCTGCCCGAGCTAGAAATGCAGGATTTGAACAACTTCTAAAGGTATATCCTGAACTTGAATTTGTTCAATTTGTGGATGGAGACTGCGAAGTGGTTTCTGGATGGCTAGAAACGGCTAATGAAACACTGACTAACCACCCTGAAATTGCAGTAGTTTGCGGTCGTCGCCGAGAACGCTTTCCCGATGCTTCTCTTTACAACCGCCTCTGTGATTTGGAATGGAATACACCAGTGGGTCAAACTCAAGCTTGTGGAGGAGATGCAATGATGCGAGTTTGTGCCTATTGTAGTGTAGAAGGCTTTAACTCTCAACTGATCGCTGGCGAAGAACCCGAGTTATGTTATCGTCTACGTCAAAAGGGTTGGACGATTTGGCGGCTTGATGCAGACATGACATTACATGATGCTGCGATGACAACCTTTAGTCAGTGGTGGAAACGAAATATTCGTGCGGGTCATGCTTATGCAGAAGTTGCTTGGTTACATGGAAAAGAACCCGAACGTTATTGGGTAAAAGAAACAATCAGTAATTGGCTTTGGGGAGGAATATTACCCGCTTTAATAGTTTTTAGCAGTTGGTGGAGTCATAGTTTAAGCTTTTTTTTATTAATTGCTTATCCTATTTTTATTTATAAGATTTATCGCTATCAACGACAATCCAGCTCTTCTAAAATAGCTGCTTTATACGCTGTTTTTTGTGTCATTGGCAAAATCCCTAATGCAATCGGACAGGGGAAATTTAAAATTAATCAATTTTTATCTCGATCAGCTAATCTTATTGAATATAAAGCTTAAAATTTAAATGGAAACCCTTATTTATTCGGTTACTATAGCAGAAGAATTTTTTCTATCAATTCCTATTTTTGTATTATTTGTAGAATGCCTTAGTGCGGCTTTGCCTGTTCATGGAAAAATAAAAATAAATAATTCAATAAAATTTGACGAAGATGATATTGCTATTCTCATCCCTGCTCATAATGAAGAATTATCAATTAAAACTACCGTTAATGAGCTGTTAAAAGCAGTAAAAAATCCTAAAACAATTATTTCAATTGCTGATAACTGTAATGATAACACGGCATTAATAGCTCAACAAATGGGAATTACTGTTTTAGAACGAAATAGTTCAGAAGAACGAGGAAAAGGCTACGCTCTGGACTATGGGTTAGCTTATCTAGCGGCATCTCCCCCATCAGTAGTGATAGTGCTGGATGCAGATTGTATTCTGTCTCCACAACATTTAAAGATTCTTGCTAAAGAAGCTACTGAAAAACAACGTCCAATTCAAGCAGTCTATTTGATGGAACAACCCTCTAGTTCAACTCCCAGAGATGCTATTTCTGGGTTTGCTTTTATGGTGAAAAATTGGGTGCGTCCAAAAGGATTAAATTACTGGCAATTACCTTGTTTGTTAACCGGGACGGGAATGGCTTTTCCTTGGTCAGTTTTACAAGGTATTTCCTTAGCAAGCGGTAATATTGTAGAGGATATGAAGTTAGGAATTGATCTTGCGATCGCGGGATACCCTCCTTTACTCGCCCCTGAAGCTAAAGTAATCGGTCGTTTACCGAGTACAAACAATGCTGCAACCACTCAAAGAACACGTTGGGAACATGGTCATCTTCAAACAATATTAGAACAGGTGCCACGACTGATCAAAGAAAGCTTGAAGCAACAACGAATTGATTTACTTGCCTTGGCATTAGAATTAGCGATTCCTCCCTTATCATTACTGGTTCTTTTATGGTTGGGAATGACAGTAATTGGAATTGTGAGTAGTGTGTACTTAGATAAGTGGTGGGGTCTAACTGTACAGTTGATGAGTGGTGGATTGTTATTTCTATCTATTTTTATTGCTTGGTATAAATTTGGGCGAAAACAAGTTTCTTTGAAAACATTACTGACCATTCCTTTATATCTGCTTTGGAAAGTTCCTCTCTATTTTTTATTTTTGATTCGTCCCCAGAAAAAATGGGTCAAGACTGAACGAGACATTAACTTGAATCAATAATTTAATTTGGTAGTGATGCAGATTGCATATTTAGTCAATCAATATCCAAAAGTGAGCCACAGTTTTATTCGACGGGAAATTCAAACCTTAGAAAAACTAGGCTGGGAGGTGTTACGATTTGCTGTTCGTGACTGTGCAGAAGAATTAGTTGATGCTGCCGATCAAGAAGAATTACAAAAAACTCATTATATCTTACAAGCAGGCATTATTGTTCTCTTGAATAGTTTATTATTTGTCTTGTTCACTCGTAGTAAACGATTTATCTTTGCACTAAAAAATACTATAGCAATCGGTTGGCGCTCAGAACGGGGTTTACTGATTCACTTGATTTATTTAACAGAAGCTTGTGTTTTGTTCCAATGGTTAAAAAATACGGAGGTAAAGTTAGTTCATTGCCATTTTGGTACCAATTCCACTACCGTTGCCATGATGTGCTATTGGTTAGGGGGACCTAAGTATAGCTTTACAGTACATGGACCGGAAGAGTTTGACAAAGTTAGCGGGATCGCGCTGCCCACAAAAATCAAGAATGCAGCGTTTGTCATTGCAATTAGTAACTTTGGTCGTAGTCAGCTTTTTCGTTGGTGCGATCCGCAACAATGGTCTAAAATTCATGTTATTCGCTGTGGTTTATCAGATGATTTTTTAGAGCAACCTTTCATTTCAATTCCTAATCGTGAGGAAATCAGATTAATTTGTGTGGGACGCTTAACTCCTCAAAAAGGACACCTTTTACTTTTAGATGCTTTACACTACTTAATCTTGAAAGGCTACTGCTGCCAAATTACTCTAGTTGGCGATGGAGAACTGCGCCCTGCTATCGAAAGAAAAATTAAAGACTTGAATTTACAAAAGTATGTAGAAATTACCGGGTGGGCGACAAGCACAGCCGTTCGAGAGAAAATCATAGCATCTCATGTGATGGTTTTACCTAGTTTCGCTGAAGGATTACCTGTTGTTTTAATGGAAGCGTTAGCCTTATCTCGTCCTGTTATTAGCACCTACATTGCAGGAATTCCCGAATTAGTCAAAGAAGGTGAATCAGGTTGGTTAGTGCCTGCAGGTTCAGTAGAAGCTTTAATTGAACGATTAGAAATGCTTTTGCACTTTCCTTGCCATAACCAATATTTAGAAACAATGGGCAAAACAGGAGCAGCTGATGTTAAACAACTCCACTCTATTCAAAAAGAAGCAAAAAAATTAGCTAACTTATTTAAATCTTACTATTAATTTATAAAAGGCTACTTTTTTATTTTTTAGCAACGACTGTAGCGAAAGTAATCCTCTTGTCAATCCCTTAAATTGACTCCAGGCATCACTCATTATGGAGAAACTGAGCAAGACACGATTGACAAAAGCAATTGAGAATTTATATTATTTAGCTATCATCCCCTACCGCTCTTCGACCTAAGTGAACACAAGTGGTTAAGAATAGTGTTCAGTAGCCAGAGTCAGATGTTTAAACCAAGGCATCTCACTCCCGGTGGCTTACGTAGCGTAAGCAGGTATTTCCGAATTGCAACTAGGGAACTATAACTCCTGCCCCAGCATAATTACTTAGTTTAAACCTTGTGAAAGGAGATTTGAAACATAGCTTAAATTCATTAAAAAGAGAAGGGAGATAATGAGCGAAATTTTGCCGATCCATTTGGGGATCCTAGCAGCAGGAAATCCCGAGGACATACGGACTTGGTCAGGTGTTCCTCACTTTATGACTCAAGCACTCAAAAAATACGTTAAAAAACTAACTTATCTTCCAGCCGGTTCTTTAGAGTGGTCGAAAACTGGCTGTTTTGTTCACCGATGGAGCTATCGTTTATTCAAAAAGAAGTACATACCAGGACAAATCCCTTATATTCTTGAGCATAAAGCAAGAAAAGTAGAACAGCTGATTGAGAGTCACGATATTGATGTTTTATTAGCGATAACGATTGATCCTTTAGCCGCTCACTTACAAAACAAAGTTCCTTTAGTTCACCATTCAGATACCACATTTGCAGCCATTGCCGATTATTACCCAACCTACTCGCCAATGTGGAAATTTTGTCGAAACATGGGGAATCAGAACACAGCAGGAGCTCTAAATCACGCAAAAATTTGTACGTTTCCTTCTCAATGGGCTGCCAATTCTGCTATTGAAGACTATGGCATCAGTCCTGAGAAGATAAGAGTGATTCCCTATGGTGCTAACTTAAGTACTGCACCATCGGTTGAAGAGATATTTAAACCCACTGATTCCAGTTCATGTCAGTTGTTATTTATTGGTAGACAATGGGAACGTAAAGGGGGTCCTATTGCCTTTGCCACAATGCTAGAACTGATTAACCGTGGTATCGATGCTAATTTAGTGGTCGTTGGGTGCGATCCGAAAGTCACTCATGAAAAACTGACAGTAATTCCGTTTTTAAACAAGCAGATCCCCGAAGATTTAGAAAGATATATTAATCTCTGGCGACAATCTGCTTTTCTCTTGATGCCAAGTCATCAAGAAACTTTTGGCGCAATCTATGCCGAAGCAGCAGCTAATGGCGTTCCAGTGATTGCTAAAGATACAGGTGGGGTTTCTAGCTGTGTTAAGCATGGGGTTAGCGGTTTTCTCTTAGCAGAGAGTTCCGAGATCGACGATTATGCTAACTTGATTGAGAAAATGTGGACTAACCCTCAACAATATCAGTCTCTCAAAAAGGGGGCTCGCGATCGTTATGAGAATACACTTAATTGGGATGCTTGGTCACAACAGACTGTATCAGCTATTTCTGACGTTATCTATGGATAGTTATTTGCAAAATGAAAAGTAGAGACAATCAATTACCGTTCCAACTCGGAGCAACCTCCCCGATTGCGAGATTTGAAAGTGGGGTTGCAGTTGTCCGTAACAAAATGTTTGTTATTGGTGGACATATGGAACCAAACTTAATTGCTACCAAATCGACTCTGGCTTATGATCCAAAGACTAATCTCTGGACAAAGTGCAAAGATGCTCCTGTAGACATCTCTCACGTGACGGCTGCTGTTGTAGATGACCGATACATCTGGTTGGTTGGCGGTTTTGTCGGACAGCATCCAGGATCTGGTGTTGCTGCCTCCTTTCGCTATGACGTCGCGGATGATTGTTGGGAAACTGGTCCTCCCTTACCGAAGGTTCGGGCATCTGGCTGTCTGGCATTAGTGGGTCGTTACTTGCACTATTGCGGTGGCGTGGGTGGAGATCGCTCTACTAATTTTGATGACCACTGGATTTTAAATGTCGATTATCCCACCCGTTGGGAACGCCAAGCACCTATTCCCTTTGCACGTACTCATGCCGCCACATCAGTGATTGAAGATTACATTTATGCAATTGGCGGTCACTTTGGTCACGATGTTCCTGGATATCCGGGAACAATTGCGCCAAATCCTGATCTCGATTATGTTCATCGCTTCGATCCACAAGCTGATCGCTGGGAGGAAGTTGCGCCGCTTCCAAGAAGACGGTCTCACTGTGAACCCGGTACTTTTGTGTATCAGGGCAAAATTATTTGCATTGGGGGAAGAAACAACTCACCCAATGCTAGATCGCGTTATGAAAAAACGCTTCTTGCCTATTATTTTCGCCGCGCGATCGGAAAAGTCAAACAAATTTTAGAGTCAAATTCATCCTCTAACAAACCATGGTTAGATGATGTTATTGCTTATGATCCCAAGCGCGATCGTTGGGAGGATCTTGGTAAATTGCCACAGGCACTCTATGCACCTGCTGCTTCAGTAATAGACCGCGACATTATTATTACCAACGGTGGCACAGAAGGTTGGCAAAAGCCTTCAGATAAAACCTTACGGCTTGAATTACCGCTGTAGATTAAATGGTACGCTGCTGGTGGAATAAAATTAGCGATGATGATCCTAATTTCATTTCTCTCCAACTGGCTTCCCAGCAAGATCTCTTTGAAAATCAAGCTTTTCTAGCTCTTTTTCAAGTGTTTTAGGATAGGGTAAAGATAAAAGATCAAGCATACGGGCAATGCGAGAACGCCAGTCATGATAGGCAAGAGCATAAGAATAATTACGGCGATGAGCAGCTTGAAGCCGCTCTTGATCAGCAAGTAAAGCTTCTAGAAAGGGAACAACCGCCTCAGCTTCGTCAGGAATCTCTATCGTTACATCTTCCCAAAATAGTAATTCTTCTGCTTCCGGACAACTTGGTTTTTGACCAACTACCATGCATCCTGCGGCTAAACATTCAGACCAACGCGTGGGGAGAAAAGAAAAGGGAATCTCTCGCTGTCGGCTTACTTTCATTGGATCATAAGCCAGAGCAATGGTGCTACGAGTAAGAAGATTCCAGAAAAATTTACTATGGGCATAGAAATCATTGATGGCTTTGATTTCCATATGGTCAGTATGATAAAAAATTCTTGGAGACTGGAAATCGTTAAAAGCATTAACTAATACTTGAGTGTGTTCCTTTTTCTGACGACCATAACCAATAACATCAATAAAGCGCTCAGTATTTTGAGAACCCAATTTGAGAACATCACAACCGACGGGAATAACTGAGACCGGTATATTGTATAGTTGTTTATATGTTTCTTGATCTCCTGATGCCGATATAAACAGATGATTAAGAGATGAGATCGCTCGGTCATGCCAGGATATTTTTCGTTTCCAACTACTTTTTGAGCGTTCGCTTAGTGGAATAATCGCATCAAAAATATAAGCGATGATCAAATCAAACTGTGATTTTATGTTGCCAATACTTTCCAGAATTCTTCCCACTTCGCCAATCGATAACATCACCAGAATGAGAACTTGTTCTTCACCATTTTTTTTTAAAGGAATTTCTGTTTTTAGCGAAGACTTAAATTGATTTTTACTTATAAATAATTTAGAGATACTTTTGAGAGATCCTTCGATTTTCGGTAGCACTAGTGTTCCTTCTAAAGAATGGCACAAAACATCTTCAAATTCAACGAGACATCGCTGAGCAGGAATTTTAGTAATAGAGCGTAAGCTAAAAATGTAATAATTAGGCAATTTCTAGTTCCCCTATGAACAGTAAATTGATTAAAATTTTAAAGTATAAAATTGCTTTTCTAATCAATCTTAATAGACTCGCAAGAAGGAAAGTTGATCACCAACCCTCAACGGAGTTGACGACCTTCTCAGGACTCTAGATAAATTAGCTTTGAATTCGTAAAGATGTCATGCTGGTGATTGAGATCTTTAGAATTAAAAAAAGGGTTGAAGAGGTTTCCCCGATTAATCTGCTTGTAAATTTGGAGGGCTCGGGTTTCCGGCAATTCTACATCAGCGAAACTAAGCATTTGACCCGGATCAATCACCGTTTTAACAGTAGCATCTTCTAGCAAGCACAATGGCAGATGATTTGGATGTTCAGCAATGCTCACTGCCTCACCCCGGACATCAAAACTACCTAATCCACGAGCGATATATTCTCCAGGTAAGAGTTTCCGCTTGGCTATTGCAGCAACATTATATTTTGGAGCTGGGGAATTGGTGAGCAAAGGGGAAGTCCCAGCAAAAACTTCAGTGATGGTGCGTGGTACTTCAAGATAACATAAATGAAAGGGCTTAAGGAAAACATAGGCAGATCCCTCTCTAGTTCGCAACTTAGCAAAGGGACCATAATCACCTTGTCTATCCGCTTCTCTACTTTCTGCTAGGATAAAAACTCCTGGTGGTGAATCTTGATAAAGAACATAATCGCTCAAGGGTTGAGCAAACTTCTGGGCTTTACTTACTAATTCATCACTCTCTTCTAAAGAAGATAAAGTCAAGCCTAGCATGCCATCACAAGCTATTGCTGCTCCTAAGCCATTTGCAACCAATGCTTGTTCTATTTGCAGCTTTGAGCCATCAGTAAAGGAAACTGTCTGATCCAATCGCAATCCTTGTTTTTTTGACCAATATTCCATTTCTTGACGAGAGGGATTAAGGTTGAGAAATCCTTTAATGTTTCCATATACTAAAGGATTAAATCCTGCAGAACGAACTTCACGATTGAGTTGAGCCAAACAGCCAGGTTGGTCGCCATGAGCTTCTGTTATGTAACCGAGAGTTGCCAAATAACTACCAGTAGTCAGCTGTAATTCAGAGTTCATCGTCACTACTGGTAAACCTTCTTCTAAGACCTTTTCGAGAACCGCTGTTGCATAAATTACATCTCCCGAGCCTTCAACTACTAGGTCGCTATTCGCAATGAGCTCATCAACCTCATGTGTTAAACGTTCTTGAGGAAAATTTTTGAGTGTTTCTTTGGGACGACGAGTTAGAATCTTAGACACGGACCAATCAGTTGATTGTTCCAAAAGACGAAATATGCCAGTGGCAATGAACCCTGTTCCAATGATTCCAATTTTTTTACCCATTATTATTTATTAGCTTATCCTTACCTAACCCAATGAACAGAGTAATCATCGTATAGGATTCACCACTGACCATACGACGGTTGAAAAGCCTTAATTAGTCTCGAATGACGAGAAAAACTTAAGTATTTTCTACCTTGCGGTACTCCTCATATTGGGGAAATAACTTAATTATACAGCCTAGTGTCTGTTTTGATCAGACAATGTTTGTTAATTAACATACATTATTTAAGTGTACGGACTAAGAGAATGTTTTAGATACTCTCTGATCACTCGTGTTTTACCATTTTGAGGTGCGATCACTGTGTGCCAGGAGCGGAAATCTGAGATACTGATTGGATGAACCAATCAAGCAAGACCTTTCTTAAGCTGAGGCGATGGAATCCGTGCTAGGGTTAGTTTTGGTCTTGTAGTACATCTGGTAATAATAAAGGCGGCGGATCGCTCAAGAAGCCACTCTGGACAAACGCAGAATAGATCCCTGTTTCCATTGCAATTAGTTCTCGTTTGAGTTGCTCGTTTGCCACTTTCTTCAGGGAAGGATTTTTCTTGGCATAATCTTCAATTTCTTGTTCAAGCCGTTTCAACTCCTCTTGTACACAATCCCGATATTTATAGAAACGTGGATCAACTTCCCAACGTTGGGTCATTTCTTCCTCGTTGAGATGAGTCAGAATTTGTTTGAGGGCAACGGTGCGGGCAATGAGTTCAAGATACTTTTCTTGCAGGTGTTCTTCATATAAAAATCCGAGTTGTTTGAGCAACCATTTACTACTTAAGCCTTGCACTAAAAGGGTAAATAAAACGACACCAAAGACAACAGCTTCTAGGGTTTGACTTTGCACTAAAACAATGGGAACACTTAAGGCAAGCGCGATTGAAATCGACCCTCGTAACCCCGACCACCATAAAACCGTTTGTTCAGCGAAACTGATATTACTATACTCGAATTTATTACCGAAATAGCTAGTGCCATAAATCGCGATCGCGCGCATCGCAACAACCGTCACAATTGCAATGCCAATGGGATATATATTGGCACCAAGGTTACTAAAATTAATTTTGTCACCAATGAGTAAGAAAACAATCGAATTCACTAAAAAGGCAACAAATGCTAAGAACTCAGAAAGCACTTGTTTTTTATGAGGATTCATTTCTGAAACACCGAAAGTGCCTAGAATCAAGCCAGTGACAATTACAGCAACTACTCCGGAACCACCGAGTTCTTCTGTGAATAAATAGGTTCCATATGAGGCAACAAGGAGTAATGAACGTCCTAAAAATCTTAAATCAGAGCGGTGAATCAGATAAGAAAAAATCAGTCCAATAATCCCACCCATAATTAAACCGATGCCGGCTAAAGTCCCAACATTTTTGAGCAAAGCAATCAGATCAACTTGGGTGAAATCTAAATCGGTTGGTAAATCCATTAGTAAGACAAATACCCCGATCGCGATGGCAACATTAAACAAATTTTCTCCGTCTGTTAAAGCAACTAAACGTTGATTGACCCCTAATCTGCCAAATAAAGCCGTAATGGGAGCTGGGGCAGTTGCTGATAAGCTTGCTCCGGCTAAAAGAGCAATTAAAGGAGAAATATTCGTGAAGCTAGTCAGGGTAATTGTGACCCCGGTAATCGTGAGGAAAACCCCAATGACTGCACAAAGAAAAACGATATTAATATCATGTTTAACGAGTGACCAATTCAAATCTAGGGCTGTTTTCAATAACAAGGGAGGGAGAAAAATAAACAGCGTTACTTCAGGAGGAACATTAATTAAGCGCACATCCAGTAAGGCTAAAATCAACCCCACAATCACCAAAAGAAGTGTATAAGGAATATCGCGGAAACGTGGGAAAGAACGAGATAAAGTTGCGACGGCCAACGAAACAGATAAAACTAGTAGAAACTGCTTTAAATGTTCCTGTAAGGGAGCTTCGCCCACTACATTTTCGAGTGCCATAATATCAGGATGGAGTTGAGGAGTAAGAACGGGAATTGAAAAAATGAAAAATAACAATTGACAATTCAGAATTGGCAATTGGTTAAAATTAAGGGGAAATAAACATCATTTTATGTGATGCTTAAATGATTCATCCCTTAAACATTTTTTTAGTGGAGGTTAAGCTTTTACGGTAGATTTTCAGTTAGAACTCAACGTTTAAGGACGGTTTGGTCTCCAACTGAACCAGTCATTTGTTCCCTCTTTCGCTAGCATAAAACAAGAGCTGCGCTCTGTCACCTAACAAAAGAGAGAATAAGAGGGAGAGTCAAAATCATTTCGATCAGCCTCTCACTACTATTAGAACAATATTAAAACAAATTTTACGAATTTTGAAAAAAACTTTTTGCCAAACGACTCAATAATAATCACAGTATGATTACTTAAACTCAACTGAGATGATAAAGATTACAAATGAGTTTATACAGACAACTCCCCTTAATTGGTTGGCGTGAAGTGATTGCTCTCCCCCAACTTAACATTCCAAAAATTAAAGCCAAAATTGATACGGGCGCGCGCTCTTCTGCCTTGCATGCCTACGCGATCGAGCATTACGATCAGCAAGGACAAGCGATGATCCGATTTTGGGTACATCCTTATCAAAACAACACTCAATTGAGCATCGAAGCAGAAGCGAAACTACTGGAAATGCGAGAGGTCCGTAACTCCGGTGGGGTTGCCCAATTACGTCCTGTCGTTGAGACCGTAGTAGAATTGGGCGAGAGGAAATGGTCAATTGAATTGACCTTAACCAATCGAGATGTCATGGGTTTTCGGATGCTTTTAGGTCGTCAAGCTGTACGAAATCAGTTTTTTGTTGATCCAGGACAGTCTTATCTGCAAAGTCAAGCCATAGAAAAAAGATGAAAATAGCAATTCTGTCACAAGATGGGTCTCTTTACTCCACACGCCGACTCAAAGAAGCAGCGGCGCAACGAGACCATGACGTGCAGGTCATTAATTATCTTCGCTGCTACATGAATATTACTTCCCATAAACCAAGCGTTGTGTATCAAGGAAAACCATTAGAAGAATATGATGCAGTTATTCCCAGAATTGGCGCGTCTAGAACCTTCTATGGCACAGCAGTGGTTCGACAATTTGAATTAATGGGAGTGTTTAGTGCCAATGAATCCCAAGCCATTTCGCGATCGCGCGATAAACTGCGTTGTTTACAAATTCTGGCCCGGGAAGGGATTGGATTACCCGTAACCGGGTTTGCTCATGCTACCCAAGATATTGATGGCTTAATTGAAACGGTTGGTGGTGCCCCCCTCGTGATTAAACTCCTAGAAGGAACTCAAGGGATTGGGGTTGTGCTTGCCGAAACTCATCAAGCCGCAAAATCAGTGATCGAAGCATTCCGGGGTTTAGAGGCCAATATTTTAGTCCAAGAATATATTAAAGAAGCCAAAGGGGCTGATGTTCGCTGCTTTGTCGTTGGTGGAAAAGTCATTGCAGCGATGAAGCGTCAAGGGGCAGAAGGGGAATTTCGCTCCAATCTCCATCGTGGGGGCAAAGCAGAGAAAGTCAAACTGACCCCAGAAGAACGGAGTACAGCCGTGCGTTCAGTGAAAGCGATGGGGCTGCGAGTGGCGGGGGTTGATTTGTTACGTTCCAATCATGGTCCGGTTGTCATGGAAATCAACTCTTCCCCCGGCTTAGAAGGGATTGAAAATGCTACTGGGATTGATGTTGCCGGAAAGATCATCGAATTTATCCAAAAAAATGCTGTTCCCAATAAACTCAGCGATCGCATTCCCTATTAAACAGTTATCAGTTAGTGACTCCCTAATGACCAATGACCAATGACTAATGACTAACTAAGAATGACCGATATCAAAATTGTTGGGGAAACCATTACTCCAGGTAAACGTTGTGAACTGGAAATTCCAGTGGCACGGTTGATTACACACACCCTGCTTTCTCTCCCGGTGACAATTTTACATGGGGTAGAACCGGGACCTTGCTTGTGGTTGAGTGCAGCGATTCATGGGGATGAGGTTAATGGGGTAGAGATTATCCGTCAAGTCTTAGAACAAGTGAACCCCCAAACCTTACGGGGAACCCTGATTGCAGTTCCCATTGTCAATGTCTTTGGTTTTTTGGAACAATCGCGCTATCTACCGGATCGCCGCGATCTCAATCGCTGCTTTCCGGGTTCTCCTGAAGGATCTCTGGCCTCTCGTTTAGCTCATTTATTTATGCGGGAAATTGTGAGTCGCTGTACCCATGGCATTGATTTACACACAGCTTCGGATCATCGCACCAATTTCCCCCAAATTCGTGCCAACCTGAAAGATCCAGAGACTTACCGTTGTGCCAAAGCCTTTGGTGCGCCAGTCATGATTCATGCCACAACTCGCGATGGTTCCTTACGACAAGCTGCAGCGAAAAAAGGAATTCCGATTCTATTGTATGAAGGGGGAGAAGCGTTACGGTTTGATCCTGAAGCGATTCGTGTGGGTACGAACGGTATTCTTGGCGTGATGAATATTTTAGGAATGACCCAATTTTCTCCGGTAACTGCTTTTACTGCTGTGGAAATTGAAAAAACGAAGTGGGTGCGTGCTTCTCGCGGGGGCATTTTACGTTTACAAGTCCGTCTGGGCGAGTCAGTGCTGAAAAAACAGATTCTCGCGACAATCGCCAACCCTTTTGGCAAGCAGGGCGTGAAAGTGCGCTCTCCTGTAGCCGGATTAGTGATTGGACAGACCCAAAATCCCTTAGTCAATCAGGGGGATGGCATCATTCATTTAGCAGCCAATCCTTCTGAGTAATGAGAGAGGGTGATTGAGTGACAAAGTAGCAGGATGAAAAGGCAATTCAACCTCATCTATAATCTTGTTTTCCTGGACTCCCCTTCTCCCACTCACCCCCTCTCAATTATTGTGAGTATGTAATCGCAACCAGAGGGTGATGCTTAAAGGGCACCGGCATTGGCTAAGCCTAAAATCACTCCTGCCCCTAAGACATGACCAAAACTGAGGGTTGCTAATAATTCAGGAACGCCAAACCCTTCTAGAATGGCTGGTTTGGGGAAAGGAAGTTCTGGACCGCCCCCATAGTTTTGAATGGCAAAACGACCAATCGCTATACTAAAAACATTACAAATAATCATAACCATTGCAACGGAAGGACCCCAAGCAATTGTTGCCGGTGTGGTAGATTGAACAGCAGCCAGTAAAGTTAACATCAGTTATCTTTTTTTCCTCCAAGCTATAGACTAAAGGCATTATAAGAAGATTTCTAAATGCAACTCTAATTTTTCTTGCCGAAGTAACGATCTATTTACACTAATTCATATTTCTGAACAAATGCGAGTCAAAATTTGCGGGATTACGAATTTAGAACAAGGACGCGCGATCGCGCAACTTGGGGCAACGGATCTCGGGTTTATTTGTGTGCCAAAATCTCCCCGCTACCTCTCTCCCGAAAAAATCGCTACCATTATCCCTTATCTTCCCTCACCAACCACGACAATTGGTGTCTTTGCCAATACTGAACTCGCAGAAATTTGTTCAGTCGTTGAACAAACTCACTTTACGACTATCCAACTCCACGGGAAAGAATCCCCTGCTTTTTGTCAACAACTCCGTTCTCAACTTCCGCATATTGAAATCATTAAAGCGATTGCAGTTAAAACACCAGACTCTTTAGCACTAACAAAAGATTATTCGTACTTTGTTGATTCCTTTCTCCTCGATGCCTATGCCCCCCAACAGTTAGGTGGAACGGGAAAATCGTTTAATTGGGATTATCTGCAAAACTTTGACCCGCCCCGTCCTTGGTTTCTCGCGGGTGGACTCACTCCCCATAATATTCAACAAGCCCTGAGTGTTGCTCAACCAGACGGTATTGATCTTTCCAGCGGCGTGGAGAATTTACCGGGCGATAAAAATCTAGAGTTAGTCGCTGAATTATTCCAGAGATTGCAGTCATTAGTCATTAGTCATTAGTCATTGGTCATTGGTCATTCTCTTTATCCTTCTGGGTCAATTTGTCGTTTTTGCTACATTCGCTGTAACATATCAGT
This sequence comes from Cyanobacteria bacterium GSL.Bin1, assembly GCA_009909085.1. Lineage (NCBI taxonomy): Bacteria > Bacillati > Cyanobacteriota > Cyanobacteria bacterium GSL.Bin1. Next base: position 49,598 of record JAAANX010000036.1, read on the forward strand.
GAAAAGTGGGAATCACGTTAAAGTAGCAAAGTAGAGAACTACACAATAGGACTCAAAGAACAGTGACGCAAACAAATTTAGATTTTCTTCTCCAAACCGACCCGACCGTCTCGGGTATGATGCAGAAAGAATTGCAACGACAAAGAGAACACCTCGAACTAATTGCCAGTGAAAACTTTACCTCTCCTGCTGTTATGGCAGCCCAGGGGTCTGTTCTCACCAATAAATATGCTGAAGGACTGCCCAAAAAGCGTTACTATGGCGGGTGTGAATTTATTGATCAAATTGAACAACTTGCTATTGACCGGGCAAAAGAACTATTTGGTGCCGCTAGTGCCAATGTTCAGCCTCACTCCGGCGCGCAAGCAAACTTTGCCGTTTTTCTAACCCTACTCAACCCCGGCGATAAAATCATGGGGATGGACTTATCTCACGGGGGACACCTGACTCATGGTTCCCCTGTGAATGTTTCCGGGAAATGGTTTGAAGCGATTCATTATGGAGTGAGTCAAGAAACCGAACAACTCGACTATGACCACATTTTAGAAGTCGCCCGCCAAGAGCGTCCAAAATTAATTATCTGTGGCTACTCAGCTTACCCGCGGATTATTAATTTTGAAAAATTCCGCGCGATCGCGGATGAAGTAGGGGCTTATCTCTTAGCCGATATCGCTCATATTGCCGGTTTAGTTGCTAGTGGTCATCATCCGAACCCCATCCCTCACTGTGATGTTGTTACCACAACCACTCACAAAACCCTTCGTGGTCCTCGTGGTGGTTTAATTCTGACGCGCGATCCTGAATTAGGCAAAAAATTAAACAAATCGGTATTTCCGGGGACGCAAGGGGGGCCATTAGAGCACGTTATTGCTGGGAAAGCAGTAGCATTTGGTGAAGCCCTCAAACCGGAATTTAAAGCTTATTCCGGACAAGTGATTGCCAATGCCCAAGCGATGGCAGAACAATTACAAAAGCGAGGCTTAAAAATTGTTTCTGGCGGTACAGACAATCATCTCCTGCTGGTGGATCTGCGCTCAGTCAACCTCACTGGAAAACAAGCGGACCAATTAGTCAGTGACGTCAACATCACAGCTAACAAAAATACCGTTCCCTTTGACCCCGAATCTCCTTTTGTTACCAGTGGCTTGCGCCTCGGTTCTCCAGCAATGACGACACGCGGTCTCGGAACAGAAGAATTTGCTGAGATTGCCAATATCATCGCTGATCGTTTACAAAACCCTGAAGATGAACAAGTGAAACAAGCTTGTACTCAACGGGTAGCAGCTTTGTGTGAGCGATTCCCGCTCTATCCCCATTTAAAGGCACCTGTTCCGGCAATGGTCTAGTGAGCCAGTAAATCCACGAGCTTGTTATCTATTGCTCAGCAGTGTCATTATTATAGACGTGTCCATGGTAAGTGGAGAAAATAATGCCTGCTGAGTTATACTACCTTTTGGCTTTCGGACTCGGAACAGCATTTGTTATTGCAACGACTCCCGTCGTGAAAACAATTGGCCTAGCGACAGGACAAGTCGATCAACCAGATGCACGAAAAATTCACAAAACCCCCATTGTTCGCATTGGGGGCATTAGTATTTTTGTTGCTATTTTGGGGACAGCCCTGATTCTCTACTTTTCTCAAGGGTTCGCATTCTTAACCCCGCAACAACTGCAAGACCTAATTCGCATTGTTTTTGGAGGCTGTGCCTTTTTTTTAATGGGATTAGCGGACGATATTTGGAATTTATCTCCCTTCAAACGATTGGGACTGCAATTTCTTGTCATCGGAGGTTTGTGGTGGCAAGGTTTAACCATTGATTTAACCTTTTTACCTTGGGAAAATGTCCTACTCATTAATCCGTTGAGTTTTGTGATTACTTTCCTTTGGTTAGCAGGAGTTGCCAATGCGATCAATTGGCTTGATGGTATGGATGGCTTAGCCGCAGGCGTGACCGGGATTATTGCTTTGGGGATTGTATTTGTCGCTCTGGAAAATGGCAGTAATGGCGTGGCGCTTCTCATGGCAATTGTAGCGGGAAGCGCGATCGCGTTTTTATGGTATAACTTTCATCCGGCAACAATTTTTATGGGAGATAGCGGCTCGAATTGCCTGGGGTTTCTCCTAGCTGGGGGGAGTTTAGTCGGAATTGCTAACGAACCTGGCTTGGGCAATACCCTCGCACCGTTTGTTTTCTTAGCGGTTCCCATTGGGGATATGTTGATTGTGATTAATGCTCGCTTGCGCAACGGTCAATCTCCGTTTTTTGCTGACAAAATTCATATCCATCATCGCCTCCTCGCTAAGGGACTTTCCCAAACCATGACCGCCTTATTGGTTTATAGTGTGACCCTATGGACAGGAACGATTGGGTTAGTTTGCTGTGGCATTGAGCAACCGTGGATTTACTTTATTCCCGCTACGATATTACTGTTAGTCATGATTTGGCAAGTGCAACCCAGCCGTAAGATAGAAGAAAAGGAATGATGAGCGCGGAAATTATTTGTGTGGGAACCGAACTCCTGTTAGGAGATATTTTAAACAGTAATACTCAATATTTAGGACGACAATTAGCCGATCTGGGAATTCCTCATTACTTCCAGACGGTGGTTGGCGATAACCCAGAACGGATTAAACAGGTCTTGAAAATCGCCAGTGATCGCGCCCAAATTTTAATATTTACAGGGGGGTTAGGACCGACCCCCGATGATCTCACCACGGAAACCATTGCCAGTTTTTTTGCAACGCCCCTTGAAGAAAGACCGGAGTTAATTACAGATATTGAAGCCAAATTTACCAAACGGGGGCGCAAAATGTCTCCCAGCAACCGGAAACAAGCCCTGATGCCAGTGGGAGCAAAAGTGCTTCCCAATCCCATGGGCAGTGCCGCGGGGATGATTTGGCAACCGCGCGAAAATTTAACCCTGATGACCTTTCCCGGTGTTCCTTCCGAAATGCGACGGATGTGGGAAGAAACGGCTGTTCCCTTCCTAAAAGCACAAGGTTGGGGTGCCAATGTCATTTTGAGTCGCACCTTGCGGTTTTGGGGGATTGGCGAATCCAATTTAGCGGAAAAAGTCAGTGCCTATTTGGAGATGGAAAACCCTACTGTTGCCCCTTATGCCTCCAAAGGAGAAGTTCGCCTGCGCATTTCTGCTCGTGCCGAATCTCAAGATAGCGCGATCGCGCTCATTCAACCCATTGCAGAACAAATTCAAGCGACCGCTGGACTGGATTATTTTGGTGCCGATGAGGAGACATTAGCCAGTGTAGTGGGGAAACTTCTCCTCACAGCCAAACAAACCGTTGCGGTTGCCGAATCTTGTACCGGTGGCGGTTTAGGAGCAATGTTCACCTCAGTTGCGGGCAGTTCGGGTTATTTTCTCGGTGGTACGGTTGCCTACAGCAATGAAATCAAACAGGCTTTACTAGGGGTGAAAGCAGAGTCCTTAAATCAAGAAGGGGCAGTCAGTGGAACGGTTGCGCAGCAGATGGCATTAGGGGTGAAAAAGCAGTTTCACAGTGATTGGGGCTTAAGTATTACGGGGATTGCGGGACCCGGGGGTGGTACTGCCGAAAAACCAGTGGGATTAGTGTATGTTGGCATTGCCAGTCCCGATCAAACCACGGATCAGCTAGAATTACGGCTAGGAGAACAACGCTTACGAGAGACCATTCGTCATATCAGTGCGTGTCATGCTCTCGACCAATTACGACGCAAATTGTTGTTAGCCAACGAATCAGGATGATGGAAGCCTTTAGCCCCGTTCCCCCCAAATGGACCAATGATGCCGTTCATTCCCTCGACTTTTATTGTCCCCATTGCGGAAACGAACCCAGAAAAGCCCAACGGGTGTGGATTAACCGTCGGGCACCAGTCATTGGGGATAACTATGAACGCAAATGGCAAGAATTCTATCAATGCGACTGTGGAGAAGCCTGGTGGGCATGGAGTAATGATCGTCCCCCATCTGAACTCGCGCAACGGGATAATTCTGTCGAAGACTAACTGGAAAATCTTTCAAAGGAGTGAAGGGCAGAAGCAGTGGAAGATGTAGGGTGAAGGGGTGACTTGTGCCTAATGACATAATAACGGGCGAGGGGATGAATAGTCACCAATTGACGAACCCTGTTGCCTATTCCCTAATAACCAAGAACGAATAACAAACGATAGGAGCGGTTTATGAGTTACGATTACGATTTATTTGTGATTGGCGGTGGTTCTGGTGGGATTGCTGCTGCCCGTCGCGCCACTGAATATGGGGCAAAAGTGGCATTAGCCGAATTTGACCGTTTAGGCGGCACTTGTGTCAATCGAGGCTGCATTCCCAAAAAATTGATGGTCTATGCATCTCACTTTCCGCACTGGTTTGAAGATGCCAAAGATTATGGTTGGTCAGTGGGAGAAGCCTCACTCAACTGGAAAAAGATGACCACAGCAGTCAATGGGGAAGTGGATCGCCTCAATGGCGTCTATCAGCGAATGCTAGATAAAGCAAATGTTACCGTTTATCAGGGCTATGCTCAATTTGTTGATGCCCATACCCTTGCCATTGGCGAGGAAAAAGTCACAGCCGATAAAATTTTAATTGCGGTGGGCGGGATTCCAGAAAGAGCCGCTGTTCCTGGCATTGAACACGCGATTATCTCTGATCGTATGTTTACCTTACCCGAGCAACCGAAGCGGTTTGTGGTTCTCGGTGGGGGGTATATTGGCGTTGAATTTGCTTGTATTCTCAATGCTTTGGGTTCAGAAGTCACTCAGATTATTCGCCGTCCCTATATTCTGCGGGGCTTTGATCATGATATTCGCGAACATCTCCAAAATAGTCTGATTGAGCAAGGGGTAAAAGTTTGGGGAAATACGAAAATTAAGGCGATTGAACAAACAAAAGATGGGTTGAAATTAACGACAACCGGCGATCGCGCAGAAACGATCACAGCCGATGTGGTCTTAGCGGCAACCGGACGCATCCCGCGCTTAGAAAAGTTAGGATTAGATCAAACCGGTGTTGAAGTGAAAAATGGCGCGATCGCGGTAAATAATTATAGCTGTACCACGGTTCCCAATATCTTTGCCGTTGGGGATTGTACGGATCGCATTAATCTCACCCCTGTAGCAATTCAAGAAGGACGTGCTTTTGCCGATACCGAATTTGGCGGGAAAGATCGGATCATGAGTCACGAAAATGTGCCTTCAGCCGTATTTACGAGCCCAGAAGCAGCCACAGTCGGCTTCACTGAAGGCGAAGCGAAAGAGAAATATGGTGAGGATGCCATTCAAATTTACCGAGCAAGATTTGGTTCCACCTACTTTAGTTTGACCCAGCGGAAAGAAAAAGTCATGTTGAAGCTGGTTGTGGAAAAAAGCAGTGATCGCGTTCTCGGGGCGCACATGGTGGGCGAAGCGGCTGCGGAAATTATGCAAGGGGTTGCCATTCCGATTAAAATGGGCGCAACCAAAGCTGATTTTGATGCGACGGTTGCCATTCACCCCTCGGTTGCCGAAGAATTTGTCACCATGCGTTAACCATTCAATCCGTTAGGGGTAGAACTTGCCCCTAACGTTGTTCCACTTGCTGCAGTAATGCTTGACGTTGCGGTTGTAAGGCTAAATCTAAATCGGGAAAATAAGCAGAGGTGGGAAAAAGCGAATTCAACCAGACAACGATGGGGATATTCTCCACCACTTGGAAATAATCAGAGGGGGTTGCCCCGCCCAAATGTCGCATATTCACGCCAAATCCCAGCCGTTGCCGTCGGTACTGCCAAGTAGGCGCCTTTTGTTTCAACCAACTCTCAAACGTCTCTGCATTCGTCATGCTCGTTAAGAGAGCCTCTAAACGTTCCTCGGGAATCATTTCTTTTCTGGCTCGAATCCAAGCTTGTTGTAAGTGTTGGGAGCGTTGTTCCGGTTGTACCCAAGCCAAGAGTAACTGCTGCGCTGGGCTGGGAGAGAGAGTTTTCTCCACACTGGCTACAGCTTCCCCGGTGCTAATTTTTAAGACCGCTTGACTCAAGGGTGAGCCATACTCTTGAAGATCTTCTTTCGCCCCTGCTAAATTGCCTTGCCACCACAAGAAGCTGCCTCGAATTTGATGGAGATCAGTCTCCAACTCCGTAGAAAGATTATCAGAATTTAAAAGTTGACTACATTGCGCGATCGCGCTTGCCATCACCTGGGGATAAATCGGTTGCAACCCTGGTAATGTCCAAAGGGGACTCGTCATAAAAATGGGATTGCGCAAGACTTCTAAACTAAAGGCTTGTACAGCTAACTCGGTTTGATTGTGAGCCAGCAGACTTAAGCCTAAACTATAGAAAACGCCCCGTTTTGCCGGGAGTAGTTGTGCCGACTGAGCAAAGGATTGAGTCGCCTCTTGAGGATTCCCTTGCTTGAGTTGTAACCAGCCTAAGTTCGTATAACCAAATTCGCGATCGCGCGATGCTTCTAAGCCGGCTTCAAACCAATTGACGCTTTGGGCTAATAAGTCTTGATGCTGTGCTGCATTACCGGCGGTTAACGCCCTTTCTCCTAAATTCCAACCCAATTGATAAGAATAGTAAGGCTCCCAAGGAACCAGTTTATGGGCTTGGGTTAACCGTTCTACGAAGCCCTCCCAATTGGGTTCAGCTTGCGCTAAGGCACTGAAGCCTTGACTCGAAACTTGCCACCCGCGATGAATGGGAAAGAGCCAAATCAAAACGGCAACGGTAAAGCCTAACCCCGCTAAGCCGAGTTGTGGTGCAGAAGGAAGGGTGACAAAATCTTTTTGTCGTAAAATTGACGCGATCGCGGCTAAATAAATTACTAACGTCCCACTAATCGCAATATTATCCAACTGATAATCTGTGAGACTGACAACAACGTAACCGAACAAAGCGCAGAACAAACTCCCTGCAATGATTAAGTCTGTGCTGTCTAATTTTGTCGCAAACCAACGCCAGACTAAGTAGCCAAATAAGACGACTGCCCCCAATTGGATCAGCACGCCCCACAAACCCAGCTCGGCAAACAGCTGTGCCGGTGTACTGTGCAACTGATAAATTAGTTGTGCTTCATATCCAGCCCAGTCTGGCAAATATTCCTGATATAACCAAGGGACATTCCCTAAACCAACACCAGTAAATAAATCACTCTTCCCCATTTGCCAACCGGTCGTCATTGTAATCAGGCGATAAGCAAATTGTCCGCCCCCTTCTCCTGAGAATAGTGCCAACAAGAGACTCCGTAGACGATTATTGGCAAAAATAAAGAGTAAGACGACAAGGACACTGCCCAAAGCACTCAGTACTAACCAAATGCGAGGAATGGCACTGCGAAGGAGCGCGATCGCTAATGCCGTGAGGAGAACTGCCAGTAAGCCCAACCAACCACCCCGAGAACTGGTGGTGTATAAATCCATCAAACCCAAACCAATGCCACTCCACCACAGCCAGCGTCGCCAACCGGGTTCTAAAATCGCCAGTGCTGCCAGTAAAGGGAGGGCTAAGACTAAATAACCGGCTACATAATTTTGATGCCCCAAGGGTGCCCAATTTCGTAACTCTAAAACAGATAAATCAAAACGAACGCTCGCCCCAACGGCTTCTAATTGCTCTAAACGGTCTAATTCGGGGAAAAGGGTTTGCGTTCCCCAAAGCGTAAGGCTAATGAAGATAAAAGCGAGACTTAAATAACCTTGCCAGCGTAAGCAACGGTAACGCCGTTCTGGATGGTCAAACCAATAGTTAAGGGTATAAAGGGCAACAATGAAACATAAACTAGCCCAGCTATACCAGCGAGCAGGATTAGGCAGTTCTGCAAAAATAGTGGTAACAATCAAGCTGGCAATGACAACTCCTACCCCGAAATCCAGGTTGTTGCCCAGTTGTGGAAAACATCTTGCTCTGAAACTGATTCCCAACCCCCACAAGACTGGACAAAGCAAACCTACTTGCCAAATCAATACCCACGGCCAAACCACCATTAAACTATGGCTATCGGGCATTAAAGTAAAGAGAGCATAAAAGCCAGCGGTTAGTAAGGCCAGAAGTTGACCACTGCTAGATTGAGACGGCGAGGAAGTGCGATTCATTTTAATTTAGTACGCGCCTTTAGCCAGGAACAAGATGCGGAACGTTTCCACTAAAATTTCTAAGTCTAAGTTAAATGACCAGTTATCAATATAGTAAAGATCCAAACGCGCCACATCATTGAAATCTTCAAGATCAGACCGTCCCGAAACTTGCCACAGCCCTGTAATGCCCGGTAAGACATTATGGCGAGTATGATGCCAGTGAGTAAAGCGCTCGACATCCCGCGCTGGAAGGGGACGGGGACCGACGAGACTCATTTGACCAGCAAGGACGTTAAACAGTTGCGGAAGTTCATCCAAGCTGGTGCGACGGAGAAATTTACCAATGGGGATAATACGCGGATCATCTTCAATTTTGAAGAGAACACCATCCGTTTTATTTTTTGCTTCGAGGGTCGGCTGTAGCGATTCGGCATTGGGAATCATGGTGCGGAATTTCCACATGGAAAATACTTTGCCGTGTAAGCCCACCCGTTCTTGACAGAAAAAGGGATTGCCCGGAGAACAAAGATAAATCGCGATCGCGATGCCAACCAATAAGGGCAAAATGAAAAGGATGCCCAAAAAAGCGCCAATCACATCCAATCCCCGTTTGAAGCGATATTCCCAAGCCGCGAGCGTGGGGGGTTCCACTCGCAGGGTCGCCACGCCCGCAAATATTTCCGGGACTCCTCGCCGGTACAACATTTCTCGACTGGAGGGAATCAACCGCATGGGAATGCGAAAACGCCGTAACTGCCAATACAAACTAGAAGCAAGTTCGGTTTCCGGTAAATTAGCCACTAAAACTTCTTGCGGATTCGCTTTCAGAATGTGTTTTAACAAGGTGGCATCATGCATTGTCGCAGTTTTTGCGGTGCCAACCACTTGATAATGAGAGCGTTGGTGCAAGGTATCGGATAAGCGATGAATTTGATCGGGATTACCAATAATAAAAACAGAGATCGGCGGTTGTTTGGCAGCACAGTGTTTGAGAATGAGCGTCGCGAGTAAGCGAAAGCCAATGAGGAGAAAAATGCTACTCAGCCAAGCGGTAAAAAACAGCGATCGCGGTGGATCAAGCTTGGGATCATAAAAGTAACTTAAGACTAGCGATCCTAAATAAACCGCACTGGTTATTCTGCCCAGTTGCAAATAATTTTTCCATTGGGTGGCAGACGTGTATAATCCCGCTTGAGTCAAACCGAGAATAATGATTCCAGAAAAAATCCAAAAGGGACTCGGGATTCCCAACCATGTCCACCAAACGAGTTGCGAAGGAATCGGCGAATAAAATTGATTGAGATAACGAGCCAATTGCCACGCGATCGCGAGCGCGAGTAAATCACTGAGGAGAAGAGTCACCATTCGCGACCAAGACCAGTCTAGTAAATTGCCAAGTGTAAACTTTTCTGGGGCACGGATATCCGATTTTTTGCGCTGGAGATGGTTGAGCCACAGACTTTCATTCATTGCAAATGGGTTGACTGGGAGTCGTGCTAATCGTAAGGAACATTACTACTCATTGTTCCCAGATCACTCTTGATCAATATCAAGGCACAACTCCTTTTCCTGTTTTTCCTGCGGAGTAACCCCAATTATTTTTGCTGTTGAGCAACTTCCATTTCTTCCGATGGCGGCAGTAACCGTTTAGAAGAAGGGCGAAACTTATCCGTTTCGCGCAGCCGTTGACTCAGAAAACGACAAATTTCAAGAATGATATGGGGGCGTTGACTGATCACACTGATAAAACGGCTTTTTTCCAGCTTGAGTAGGGTACAGTCTTGCAGCGCGATCGCGCTTTCCCAATGGGGGGCTTCATCAAACAGGGACACTTCCCCAAAATATTCCCCGACGGAGAGGTGCCGTAAATCTTGGGATTCGCCATCAAAGTCTTTCACAATGCGAACGCTACCTTCGGCAATAATATAAAGATGCGTTCCCCATTTCCCTTCGCTAAAGATGGTTTGACCCGCCAACACTTGTTGTTGTTCGAGGGCTTTGTCAATTAAAAGCAGTTCTTCCAACGATAAGTTCTTAAACAGCGCGACGTTTTTCAGCAGGAGTAAACGATTCATAAGGACATTTTGGAGAGATGGACGATGAAGGATTGGGAGAAACAGTTGTTGTGCCGTATTTTTAACCAGGGGATCCGGATCTTTCATCAAGGCAAAGGGCACGGTTGCCATGACAATTAAGGCACCAATCCGAATCCAACGATCGCGCGCTTCTAATGCCTCTAAGAGCAATTTATACCCTTTAGACCGTAACCACGCTGGCGAGGTGCTCCGAGAAGGAGTAGGCTTGGGCTGGGGTTGACCCATTTCTTCTAAAATCGGCATCAAGGGCAGGGCAAAGCGTCGCTGGGGCAAGGTAGCAAGGACTTCTACGGCATTAGCAACTTCCCGGGGATTGGTGGAATTAAAGGCGCGACTAACCGTATTAACGGTACGGGAGTGCCCTAAGCAGGAGAGAATGTATAACACTTTCTGGACGACCCGGTTATGGTAATCGGCAATCGCGATTGCCAACGGTCGCCAGTTCGGGTCAGACTGGGGAATTTGTTTTTGCCAGGCTTGCGTTTTACTGAGTTCCCGAAAATCAGGGGCAAGATACTCTAAGAGAATTTCATTGGCTTTTTTACTGCGCACTTGGGTAATGGCAGTAATTGCGGTATTGACCACTTCTGAGTTACGAGAAGACAGGCTATCTTTTGCCAGTGCTAGTCCTTGTTCCCCATAAGTCGCTAACACTTTTGCTGCTTCTTGTCGCACCCGTGGATCGGCATCTCCTAATCCCATACCCACATTATGGAGCATTCCTTCACAACGGGTAACCCCCAAGAGATGGAAGGCCGCTGCCCGCACTTGTGAATCAGGATGCTTTAATTCGCGAGTTGCCATTTCTGCAATCTCCACATCCCTACGATCCGCAATTTTTGCTAACGCTTCTAATCCTACTTTTTTGAGGGAAGGATTCTCATTTTTGAGAATCGGTTCCAGGAGGTACAGTAAATCACGATTTTCAGTTTTAGCAATCACTCGCGCGATCGCGCTCGCCGCTTGTTCTTCCCAAGGCGAGTGCCAAACTTGATCACTCAGTTCTTCAATTTCACGATTGCTGGGGCTGACGGACATTTTCACTGCCAGGGCAGCTAAAAGCCGAATTTTTTGGCTTTCTTCTTGCAGCAGTTGCCGGATCTTCGGCAGGGGAATCGCTTCTTCGTTGGCAATTAAAATTTCTAAAGCAGTGGTCTTTAGGGCAACGCGATCGCTGTCCAAGAATTCTCGAAATTTTTCTAGGGCTTCGGCATCTGCATCTGCACCAAACACATCCACTACGGCTAAGCGAATTGCAGCATCATTCCCACTTTCTTCGAGTAACACTTTCACTTCTGGTAAAAATTGACTCGGTTTTCCTAAACGACGGGCTAATTCCAAGCCTTTCACTTTCGTATAAGGATCGCCATTAATAATTAAATCTTGGATCGCTGTACTCGAACCGGGCGGGAGTTGAGTGCGGTAATTAAATTCATCTAATTCCAGCGTATTGGAACGGATCATGCTCTCTAAGCCTTCGGCGTAGAGTTTGCCCATCGGCAGTCGCGCCAGGAGACCCACTGTCGTGAGAAGAATCGCGATCCCAGCAATTTGCGTGGCACTGAGAAAGGCTTGTGCGACCAGTAAGGAAACACCGGCGAGGGTGAGTCCGACTGCATAGAAGATACCATCGGTCAGCGTGCGCACTCGTCCCGAAAACTCTGGGGGAATCGCATTATAGTTCAGTTGGTGAACGGGCGTTGCTAAGCCTTTATTTAAGGAATCGCCATTGATATTGAGCGCGATCGCGCTTTTGAGATCCCCACGCAGGGCAAATCCCGCTAATGCTGCGAGTGTCACCATGGGATAAGCGACATTCATTCGCGCCACTCCTAACCAGCGGAGTAAGGGACGAGTGACACAAAACAGCGTTGCAATTTGTGTGGTACTGGTAATAATGCGAACTTGTCCCAAAAAACCGGTCAATTCAGCATCTGTAAAATGACTGGCATAGGTACTAAACCAGAGAAACTCCGACATCACATAAATCAGAATGAAGAGAAAGCTGCTGCTGGCTAGGTAAAAAACGAGGGGATAGCGTTGCACTAAATCCGGAAAGGTTTTCAATGATTCAATCAAACCCACCCGTTTGCTGGCGTAACTACTTTCAAGTCGAGGTTGCGAATTTTCTAAATAAATGACTTGCGCGATCGCGATCCCAAAAATCAAAATGACACAAGCGAGTAACTGACGATTATTCAAATACTGTGCCAACAGCGTGGTTAACATCCCACCTAACAAAATCCCCACCGCTTGGGCAATCCCCAAAAATGGGGCATAACGCTTATACTCCAGAGTGGTAAAGTAATCCGTGACGAGGTTGGGATAGAGAATATTGATATATAAATCAAACTGAAAAAACGCTGTAATGCTGATGCAAAAGTATAAAGGGAGCGTGTTGAAATTCAGCAGGAAACAGAAAACTGTAAAAAAAAGAATCGACCCGACAAGCACGTATTGAAACAAGCGCACCCGACTAAAGCGATCAATGATTTGAGAAACACCACCATAAGCCAAAGTTGAGAAAAGCCCTAGCAAAATAAAAGAAAGCGGAAGATACTCAGCACCAGCGTTACTCAGGAAAAGCGAGTTCGCAATATTCATTGCCATGATGCTATAAGTCAGCATCGTCACTGCAAGCAAGAGAAATTGCGTGAGACGGTTCACTTTCCAAGTGGAGAGATTGAAGCGTTGTTCCACAAACGGGTTGATCATTGAAGACAGATTAGGGTTGAGAGAGCGGAAAAAAGTGATTTAAGTGAGTCCATTAACTGGCATCTAGAACAGGTTAAAATTTCTTTCCTGGTCGAAGGCGCAACTATAACTTTCTCGACTTGAATTCCCATCGTAGCTTAAACGTAGCCCTTTTGCGACTTTTTTTGCAGGGAGTTTTTTACCCATTTTAGGCGTGTAACAATCAATACTTAAGCCAATCATCAATTGGTTCAAGCTAGCCTAATTGTGCAATCTCCTTTCTCCAATTCAGAAAGATTTCAAATTTGTGAAAATCACAACTAAATTTTGACAAGAGTTTTTACGATTTGTGCTCTTTCAGCTAAAGACTACTGATCTTGGTTGAAGTACTATTGACTCTTAATCGGTTGTTAAAGCCAGTTTGTTACAATCTCATAGAAAAGGAGATTTTAAGCTATAAATAATGTTCAGTGAGAACATCTCTATCTTCAATTGATATTCATAGTAAGGAGTAGCGGGTGTGGCGAAAACTGCCAAGTCTTTGATTATTGCTTCAGTTGAAGCCTATAGTGGGAAGTCAGCAACTATTCTCGGGCTTGCCCACCAATTACAAAATAAACAACTGACCCTTAGCTATAGCAAGCCAGTTGGAAGTTATCTACACCAAGAAAACGCTGAGACTGTTGAGGACGATGTGCAGTTCATTGCCCAGGCTTTACAGTTACCGCCTCAACAAGTGGGAACTCCTTTAATTAATTTATCTCATTCAGTCATTACAGAGAGAACAAAAACGCTTCAACTTGCCGATTATTCCCAAGCCCTTAAAGATCACTTTGATCGCTTCGATAGTGAACTACGATTGATTGAAGCCCCTCCGACTCTTGCTGAAGGCAGTTTATTTAATCTTTCGACCCAGCAGATATCGGAAACCTTAAATGCTCCTATTCTACTAGTGATTCGTTACCATTCACTACTTGTTTTGGATCAAGTTTTGGCTGCCCAGAAGCAACTTAGAGATCAATTATTAGGGGTGGTGATTAATGATGTTCCTCCAGAAGCAGAAATGGAAATTAATGATGAAGTCAAACCCTTTTTAGAAAAGCAAGGTGTACCCGTTTTTGGGATTCTTCCGCAAAGTGCTTTGTTGCACAGTGTAAGTGTTCGGGAGCTGACAAAGCAATTATCAGCAGACGTACTCTGTCGCGAAGATCGCCTGGATTTAATGGTAGAACGGCTAACTATTGGGGCGATGAATGTGAATTCAGCCTTGAAGTATTTTCGCAAAGGGAAGAACTTAGCTGTTGTCACTGGCGGCGATCGCAGCGATTTACAATTAGCCGCTCTCGAAACTTCTGCCCATTGCTTAATCTTAACCGGTCATGTGCCACCGCAAGATTTTATTCTCTCTCGTGCCGAAACCTTAGAAGTTCCGATTCTTGCAGTTGAGTTTGATACCCTAACTACAGTAGAAGTTGCAGAACGCACATTTAAGCAAGTTCGGATTCAAGAACCGATCAAAGTCCGATTCATCCAAGACTTAATGAGTCAACGCTTTGATATTAAGCGTCTGATTGATGAACTTGGTGTCCAGTCTGTTTGATCTTTTGCTGAAACGATTAACCACCCAAAACCATGCAAACGCTATCTAACCCTCAAACTACTCCTGCTTTTGATACCACAATCCATCGTCGTCAGACTCGCCCAGTGCGTGTTGGAGATATCACCATTGGTGGCGGTCATCCGGTGGTTGTTCAGTCCATGATTAACGAAGATACCCTTGACGTTGAAGGGTCAGTTAATGGCATTCGTCGCCTTCACGAAATTGGCTGTGAAATTGTCCGCGTTACGGTTCCTAGTATGGCTCATGCTAGGGCATTGGCTGATATTAAAACTCGTCTGCACGAAACTTATCAGCTGGTTCCTCTGGTTGCCGATGTGCATCATAATGGCATGAAAATTGCCCTAGAAGTAGCAAAGCACGTCGATAAAGTCCGGATTAATCCTGGGCTGTATGTCTTTGAAAAGCCTAAATCGGATCGTACCGAATACACTCAAGCTGAATTTGATGAAATTGGGGCAAAAATTCGAGAAACCTTAGAACCGCTCGTTATTTCCTTGCGCGATCAAGGGAAAGCGATGCGCATTGGCGTTAATCATGGTTCTCTTGCCGAACGGATGCTATTTACCTATGGGGATACCCCAGAAGGCATGGTCGAGTCTGCACTAGAATTTATTAAAATTTGTGAATCTCTTAACTACTACAATCTCATCATCTCCCTAAAAGCCTCCCGTGTTCCCGTCATGTTAGCGGCTTACCGCTTGATGGTTAAACGCATGGATGAGTTAGGAATGGATTACCCACTTCATCTCGGGGTGACTGAAGCCGGAGATGGTGAATATGGACGGATCAAATCCACTGCTGGGATTGGAACGTTATTAGCTGAGGGCATTGGCGATACGATTCGGGTGTCTCTCACTGAACCCCCTGAGAAAGAAATTCCCGTCTGCTACAGTATCTTGCAATCGTTAGGACTCCGCAAAACCATGGTAGAATACGTGGCTTGTCCCTCCTGCGGTCGCACCTTATTTAACCTCGAAGAAGTTTTAGAAAAAGTCCGTGCTGCAACCAGTCACCTCACTGGTTTAGATATTGCTGTTATGGGCTGCATTGTCAATGGTCCTGGTGAAATGGCAGATGCAGACTATGGCTATGTTGGGAAACAAGCCGGCTATATTGCTTTGTATCGGGGACGAGAAGAAATTAAGCGAGTTCCCGAAGAACAAGGTGTAGAAGAGTTAATTAATTTGATTAAAGAAGATGGACGTTGGGTTGATCCAGAATAGCGGTTAAAGTTGGCGCTACTCGGTGAAGATTCAGTTTGCTATTGAATCCGAGTAGCCCAAGGTAGGACAAGTTTAGTGAAGATAGGTAAACGGATCAAGGCGAAGTTTCAACAAAGTATCCGTGGGACTCCCCCACCTCGGAACAGGTGGGGGAGGAAAGCGGGGTAATTTGAGACCTCGACGGTCGAAAATTAACAAACACGTTACAATGTATTTGTTCACCTTT
>JAAANX010000037.1 GCA_009909085.1 Cyanobacteria bacterium GSL.Bin1
TGTCCTGGACTAACCCAGTTGGGCGAGATTCCGCCCTCTTACATCTAATCCAAACTAGAGAAACATCTGGAAGTGTTTACTCGCTAACCGCTCATGGCTCTATTCGCAGCTACGGGGAGGTTATCTCTCCCCAATCCCCCACCTCACGAAGTAGGTGGGGGTCATTGAATTTTGGGAAGGGGAAACCTTAAATTTAGGAAAAGCGGGAAATTCTGCGATTCAATTAAAGTTTCTTCATCCCGGTGTTTTACGTTCTCTGGTTTTAAGGCGCGATCCTTTAGTTTTAACACAAGCCTATCTCAATGGTTGGTTTGATTTCCAAGGTGAAGCGGAAACGATTGTTAATCTGGGACAACATTTAGCTTGGAAAGGATTAAAACGCAGCCAAGGCATCAAAGCATGGCTACAGTCTTTATTACTCCCTCGTTTACCTGTGAAGGTTAACCCTGAAGGTGATCGCAAAGGAGAAGTTCATAGCAAAGAGCGCGATCATGCTGCCATCCAACACCATTATGATGTGGGAGATGACTTTTATCAACTGTGGCTCGATCCTTGGATGATCTATTCTTGTGCCAATTTTGAGCATCCCTTAATGAGTCTAGCCGAAGCCCAAGAACGAAAATTAGACATTACCTGTCGTAAACTCAAACTGGAACCAGGAGACAAACTTCTCGATATTGGTTGCGGTTGGGGGGCAATGCTACGTTGGGCGGCAAAATATTATGGCATTCAAGGATATGGAATTACTCTGAGTCAAAAACAAGTCGAGTACAATCGAAAACGCATTAAAGAAGAAGGTTTAGAGGATCAATTAGAGGTTAAACTCCTGGATTATCGAGACTTACCTGACACCCCCACTTTCAACAAAATTGTCTCTATTGGCATGATTGAACATGTGGGCTTAAAACAATATCCTGCCTATTTCCAACACGCTTATCAATGTCTCCAACCCGGAGGATTATTTCTGAATCATGGCATTACCTCTACCGATCAATGGCGGGGTTCTAGTGTTGGGGAACGATTTATTAATTGCTATATTTTTCCCGATGGGGAACTCATCCAACTGACACCGATGTTGCGAGAAGCAGAAAAAGCTCGTTGGGAAGTGGTTAATGTGGATAATTGGCGTCCTCATTATGCCCTAACTTTACGGCGTTGGGCAGAGAACTTAGCGCAAGCGAAAACAGAAGCTGTTCAGCTCATTGGCGAAAAATTCTACAATATTTGGCAACTGTATTTGATCGGGTGCGCCATCGGATTTGAAAGGAATCAGATGGGAATTTATCAAACCTTGCTGCGGCGAAAAGAGGATAGTGAGTGGAACTTACCGCTTACTCGTCAAGGATGGTTCATTTAAGTCAGCTTTATTTGATTCTAATTACAATAAATGTTAATTTTAAATCAATTTTTTATAAGCTATTGATCACTATTGCTAGAGATAATATCAATTAATTGTTAATTAAACATCCATTCTTCTAAGATCGGCTGAATGGTTTTTAGCTCATCCAGAGAAAGGAGTTCCAATTCACCATCTGGTTGTGCTTTTGCAAAGAAAAGTAAAGGAACTAGAGGGGTATAAACCCCATATTCTTGATCATCGTGGATGAATGTCGCTAGCAGTTGGAATTCTTCAGCTTCCCAGGCACGTTCCGTTTCAATTTCTAAAGTCAAGATATCATCATCTTCTGGTTCTGGTAATTCGCCTGCAACTGTTAGCGTGAAGGAAGTACGCTTCAGCGTCAGTTCTTCTTCAGCTAAACTGGCTTCTGCTTTAGAGAAAAGCCGATCAATTTCTGGTTCGTCTTCAATTAAAATGGCTTGTTCTGCATCTTCGTCCTCATCCCACATAATAATTGAAACGGGAGAATCGATTGGCATTAAAAGATAGTATTGAACGCCTTTAGAAGTAAAAGACTGTTCAACATAACAATATAATGAACGCGCATCTTCATCAATCAGAACTTTAATTTCTGGGGAGGAAGGTGGCTGATCTTGAGAAAAAGGAGATGAGGACATAGCAGAGAAGAGAATATAGCATTCTTCAAAATATCACATAATTCGTTATTAATTATGGATAAGTTTGTGGTTTGTTATCCGATGTCTCCCGTCATTTTCTGCTTCAAGTTAAGTAAAAATTCGGTTTAACCAATTTAGCATTAATTGATTAACTTGTTCTGGTTTTTCATCATGGGCGCAATGTCCAGCTTGCGGAATCGGATAAAATTCAACGTCCCGATCATTTTGACTCAAATCTTGATAAATTTTTGCCCCTTGAATCGGTGTCCATGGATCATCTTCTCCCCATAAAACTAATAACGGACACTGGCGATGGGGTAACAAATTGTCTGGTTTTGGTCCTGGCGGTGCACTCAGCACCGATGCAAAAACATTTTGCGCCCCTGGATCACAAGAGGGAAGATATAGTAAGTCTACTAATTCCTCAGTAATGGCAGCGCGATCGCGATACACTTGCTTGAGGGTATTCCGAATTTGAGATTTACGGCGAACTTGATTAAACACAAATTCACCAATTCCTGGTGTACTGACTAGCTTAGTAAAAGTTCCCATGACCACATTTAGCGGAAACTGCAATTCTTCTGGACGATGATTTAAGCCGCCAGCACTGTTAATTAACACTCCTCCTGCTGTCAATTCAGGATATTCAGTCATCATCATTAAGGCCAGTAAGCCACCAATGGAGTTGCCGACAAAGACTGTGGGTTGGTTAATGTGACTTGCCCAAAAATCATAGAGTTGTTGTTGCCACAACTCAACGCTATAGTCTAAAGCAGGCTTTTCGGATCCGCCAAAGCCCAGCAAGTCTAGTGCGAAGACTTGATATCCCGCATCCGCTAAAACGGGAATATTTTTTCGCCAATGTCCAATGGAGGCACCAAAGCCATGAATGAGGAGTAAGGGTTGTCCTTCTCCTTGCACAGTATAAACACTCTTGTAGCCTTGCCACTCCCAAGAATACTGCGTTAAGGTTGTATTTTTTGTCAGGGATTGCGTCATCAGCGTTTTTGTAAAGGATTGTTAACAGTTTTCCTCTATCTTAATCTAAGATCGGAGGAGGTGATGGCAAGGTGGGGATGCCAAGCACTCATCAGGAATACAAATCATAAACTATGGCTATTTTTACGCTGAAATCAGTCAAAAAAGACTTTGGCATTAAAGAAATTCTTCGGAATGCTACCTTTAGCATAAATGAAAGGGAAAAAGTTGGTTTAATTGGTACAAATGGTTCCGGTAAATCAACGCTTCTTAAAATATTGGCTGGACTCGAACCCATTGACAGTGGCGAATTTAACGTGAACCAAAATGCACGATGTGTTTATCTTCCCCAACAACCCGAAGTAGATGAAACCAATACAGTTTTAGAGCAAGTTTTAGCCAGTAGCGGCGAACAAATTAAACTGATTCAAGAGTACGAAACCCTTTCCGAAAAACTCGCCACTGATCCCAATAATAATCAACTCCTCTCTCGTTTTTCTACCATTACTCAACAAATGGATGCGATGGGAACGTGGGATTTAGATACGAAGGCTAAAATTATTTTAAATAAATTAGGCTTAGGTGATCCCCATACTCCTGTCAAGAATTTATCAGGGGGAGAACGCAAGCGAGTGGCTTTAACAGCCGCCTTACTCGCTGAACCGGATGCGCTTTTAATGGACGAGCCAACTAACCATTTAGATGCTGATTCTGTCGAATGGCTACAAAACTATTTAAGCAACTTTCGGGGAGCACTCTTATTAGTCACTCACGACCGCTATTTTCTTGATCAAGTTACGACTCGAATTATTGAAATTGACCGTGCTGATTTATATACCTTTGATGGCAACTATTCTTACTATCTAGAAAAGAAAGCTGAAATAGACGCAGCAGAAGCCAGCAGTTACCAAAAATATAAAAGTATACTCCGGCGAGAACTGGCTTGGCTAAAACAAGGACCGAAAGCGCGATCAACAAAACAAAAAGCACGGATTCAAGCCATTGATGAACTCCAAAACAAAGAGTTCAAAACAGCCAAGGGTAATGTTGATATTTCTACACCCAGTCGTCGGATTGGCAAGAAAGTGATTGAGGTGGAAAATATTAATAAATCTTATCAAAATCGGCAGCTCATTAAAGACTTTACTTACGAATTTAGTCCTGATGATCGCATCGGAATTATTGGTGAAAATGGGGCTGGAAAGTCAACATTAATGGATATTGTCACCGGACGGATTGCACCTGATAGTGGAAAAGTAGAGATTGGGGCAACTATTCAGATTGGCTACTTTGACCAACATTCAGAAAACCTCCTTAAAGCAAAAAACGAGAATCAGCGCGTCATTGAATATCTCAAAGATGTGGCTGAGTATGTCAAGACGGGTGACGGAACCTTAATCACTGCTTCCCAAATGTTAGAGCGGTTTTTGTTTCCACCAAATCAACAGTATCTCCCCTTACATCAACTATCAGGAGGAGAAAAACGACGCTTATTTCTTTTAAAGGTTTTGATGAGTGCTCCTAATGTTTTAATTTTAGATGAACCAACGAATGACTTAGATGTTCAAACTTTAAGCATTTTAGAAGATTATCTGGAAGAATTTAATGGTGGTGTGATTACCGTTTCACATGATCGCTATTTTTTAGACCGAACGGTTACACAAATTTTTGCGTTTTCTGAAGGAGGAAAAATTAAATTTTATCCCGGCAATTACTCCACATATTTAGATTATAAAGAAGCAGAAGATGCCGCCCAGGTTAATATTGAAAAAGCAGCGCCAAAAGTCGCAAAAAATAAACCGGAAGTTAACGGAACAAGTAAGAAGCAGAAACAAGATAAACCACGGCGACTCTCCAACTGGGAACGACGAGAGTTAGAAGAGTTAGAAGCCAAAATACCGCAACTGGAAGCAGAAAAAACAGAATTAGAAAATGCTCTATATAATACACCTTCCCCAAAATATAGCGAACTGCAAAAGCTATCCGAACAAGTGGCAACCTTGGAAAAAGATATTGAAGATGCAACCGCCCGCTGGTTAGAGTTAGCAGACCTGGAATCGTGATTGGAAAGGGATTGGAGAGAGCAAATCTAGCAGTGCTGTGGACTGCCTATTGCGTGATCTTTCTCTAGATAGACTTGACTTTGAATTAATATCAGTCTAATAATAGATTTTCTGTAACTAAAGTTACAAAAAAGTAACCAAATGCGAAAAAATTGGGCACACTAGAAGAAGAAAGACTTTTAATTTACTTATAGTAAAAGAAATGCTGCGTCATCCCTTGAAATTCTTAACTCGTCTTGAATCGGCTTTAGAGCGATTTTTTGATTCATCAACTCCGAATATGCCTGTCATTGCTGAAGCGGGTTACTCACGCTTAAAGCTCGGTGAAGTCATTTATGATCAGGGCTGGAGTGCTCCTTACGAAGTGATTTCGGGATCATTTAATCGGATTTACTATTTTCGTTGGCAAGGTCAGTTAGTTTCGGCTTGCGCTGATCCCCCAGACACAGTTAACTATTATCTACAACGTTTAGGAGGTCAGCAAGTGGTGCGTCTCCACCTCAAACCACAAGTAAAATAATTTCTATTTTTCGCTCATGATCAGGGAAACTCGTTCAATTCAAAACAAGACGAACAAATTGAATGAAGCGACCACTCCTTATTTACTGACCGGAAATCGGATCTCGATGGGCATAAACCTGCCATGCTAAGTGAATTAAACCCTTGAAAATTCCGATTGCTACGCTGGCACTTCCCTTCCGTCCTGTTACTCGAATATGCGGAATTGTGAGCGTGCCTAAATGACTTTCAGTAGCCTCAACATCAACTAATTTCGGTGCAGTAATAATTGCGAAAGCAGGTTGAATCTCATCTTGTTCCAGCAAATGTAAAAATGTAGACACTGCCGTTGGTTGTTGACCAATCATAAAAACAGCTTCTGGATAACGTTGGGTTAACAGCGTTAAGTTATGAGTATGATGACCCTCAACTTCACTGTAAATGGGATTGACAAAGGTCGTTTGAGCAGCATCAGCAATACCGGCTTGAATCAAAGGAACATCCACTATAATTGCAGTGCGAGCCGCTAAAGCCGCAGCCCCCGCACTGAGAGCACGATCAGAAAAATGCAGATGAGAGAGGTAGTCAAAGTCTCCCGTTTCGTAAATAACTCGGCGAATAATTTCGTATTCAGCAGGTGAAAAGCGATGTTGTCCCACTTCCTGATCAATTGCCAATAAACAATTCGCCTCAGTCTTTGTCAGTTCCATTGTTTTTGATTCGTCATAAGGTGCAGTGTCATCCGAAGCGTATTTTAACGTAACTCTTTTTCCCAAACCCGAATAACAATTCTGTTTCCTTGCTGTCTTTGAATCATACCTTCCCAATCGGCAATGGCAAAAGACCGTAAATCAGTTTCTTGACGATAAACTTGGGCAAGCGCGTCTCGGATTTCAGGGGTCATTTGACCTTGTAGCATTTGTTGGAGTTTCCCTTCCATAAGGGTCAATTCCACTGAGCTGCCAAAAGACGCCTCAGTTTGTCGTAATTTTCCTGTAACCCGATCAAAAATAAATTCCAAGTCCAGTTTTCCCGCAACATAATCTTTATATTGCACTGATTGTGTGTTTTTCCAGTAACCTCGACGCATTGAAGTGGGTTCGCCTAAGGTTTCTATGATTTGTGTTTTAGGAACCCCCGTACTAAAAATAGGAACTTGTTCTAGGCTGGAGTCTCGGGTTCGGGACGATGCTTCTTCTAGAGGAATGGTTGGGACAATCACAGTCGGAGAGTCTAATTCTAAATCTAAGATTGGTTTTTCCAGTTGTGAAGGCAAAGAAGGAACATCTTCTTGTTCTTCCGAGGAAGAGTCGGTTTGCGTGTCTTCAGAAGGAGAGGTTTCTTCGCGATTACTGGGTTCTGATACCACTGGATTACGAGTGCTCTCTCGCAAGAAATTTTGTAAAAACTGGACCGTTCCGTATCCGACAAAGCCCGCACTGAAAATCATTAACAGCATGATCGCGCTCCCCATCCAGAAAGGATTGCCCTTTCTCTTCCTCACTGAAGCGGCGGGAGAGACGGCAGCAACAGTTGGATAATTCGTCAAATTGCCTGCTTTCTCCGTTTTTTCTGAGGTCGCTTCACGAGTGAATGAAGAACGACGACGAGTCAGTGCGGATAACATGGCGTTGGCATCTGTAAATCGATCGCGCGGATGAAAACGCACCGCTTGATCAATGACAGTTGCTAAGCGACCATGGAGATGGGGAACCGCTTTGCGCCACAGCAATTCCCCCGTATTCGGATCACTTTCTAAATTTTGGGGGGCTTGACCACTAAGGAGGAAAATAGCGGTTAACCCTAAACTGTATAAATCACTGGAATAAACCGGTCGTCCGGCAGCTTGTTCAGAGGGCATATAGCCGGGCGTACCGATCGCGATGGAATGGGTGCGTTCAGAATTGACTACCGTTTCTAGGGCTTCCTTCACCACCCCAAAATCAATTAATACCGGTTGATGATCTCCCGCGCGCAAAATAATATTATCGGGCTTCACATCCCGATGAATAATTTTCTGATCATGGACATACGCCAAAACCCGCAAGAGGCTAATCAAAAGGTCACTCACTTCCTGCTCTGACATCACCCCCGTTTGCGCTACTTTTTCGGTTAGGGTACAGCCTTCAATATATTCTTGTACCAGATAAAATGTTTCTGCTTCTGCAAAGTAGGCATAAAGTTGGGGAATTTGGCTATTCCCTCGACTTAAGGTTTCTAAAATGGCTGCTTCTCGTTGAAAGCGCTCTCTGACCCACTGATACTGTTTCGGTTTAGAAACAATGGGATAGAGTTGCTTAATGACACAATATCGCTCTGAAGGCAAATAAGTATCCACTGCTAGGTAGGTTCGACCAAATCCCCCTTGCCCTAATTCCCGAACCACACGATATCGATTATTTAAAACAACAACAGCCATTCCCACATCCATTCTTGATTCAGCGCCTATTGAAAACTATTTTAAGTCCAGCCGTCCTTGTTCTTTCAATTTCGGGTTAAACCGAATCTCCATGGTTACTCCGCGTTCCTTAAGCGTTTCTTTAATCTCAGCTTCCACCCGTCGGGCAATATTTTTTAGCAATTTTGCTTGCGCCAATTCATCAGCATTGGCATATTCTGCTTGCTCAGCATCGGTCATAGTTAATTTTGCATCAATGGGATCATTCCACGCTGATTGTTGATGACTATTTCCCGCCGGGATTGTTCCATTTTCTTCAATCCAGGCTTGTTGAATTTCTGCGAGGGTACTGCGCCGAGGACGATCAATTGTTTTCACTTTTAACCAGTAACAGGCTTGGGGTTGGCGGACTAAATGTTGCTTGAGACTGGTATAAATATCGCGAGAATATGCGACTAATTGTAGAGTTTTTTCCGCATCAAAAATGCTATAAACTCCAATTTTCTTCTCGAAGTTGGGATCGATTTCACCCTGTTGATTGAGGTAGGGAAGAAACGGTAAGTTTGCTAAAGTAGTGAATTCAGTTTGAGCAGTCATTAATTTTACAATTCATTACCGATAACGATACATCAATCTAGTTTAGAAGAGTTCACTTCATCTGTGGCGAAAAGTATGTAACGAGATTTAACAGTTTTCACTCAGCACTTCTGCTTAACGTTTATGATAATTTTTAATTCGCCTATCGACAGGAGGATAGTGATTACCTTGTTCGATTTATTTGCATTTTCTCGCCAATACTGTGTCACCATCTGTGGAATGCTGATTCCCGCTAATCTTTTATTAACTTCAGTGACGTTGTTACTATTGGTCCGCCAATTCCCTACGATGAAACTGCGTTGGAATGCAGCATTGGCAATGATATCCGCTTGCGCTATGGTTTTTCATGTCGCCACTTGGTTAGCAATTGGTGTTGTCATGACACCAACTTATCTTTTATTGTCGTTAGCTGTAACATGTTTTAGTATTAATAGTTACGCTATTTTTGCGCCTCATAAATTCCGACAACTCCTCGGAATTGCTTAACTTTCTCCTGAGTTTTGATGACGTTGCGATCGCTGCTTTCTCCGACGAAGAATAGGCTTCGGCTTATTTTCAGTTGGGGGAGGCATTTCTTTATTTTGGCGAGACGTCTTAATAATCTTTTTCGGGGGACGGTTCCGCTTAAAGTTAGGATTTAGGGGTGCAATCTTTTTCGCGCGAGTGACCACTAACTCTTCTCCTTTTAATTGGGTATCGAGATCCCAAAACCACCCTAAGTTTTCTTTTTCATCAGGGAGCGTGCCATTAAGTTTCAACTTAAAAAAGCTGTTTTTTTCTGAGGTGAATCGCTTAATTTTAACAATAATTTTTTGTTGAGCTTCCGAGTAAAAAATAACTTCTCCGCGAATCGAAAAATATCCAGCTTGCGCGTTGACGTGGGAAACCGTTTCTTCCTCTAATTGTTCTGCCCGCTGCGAGGATTCTTTGAGGGTTTTTGGTTCCCAAACCCCAACCACTTGTAAGTGAAGGTAATCTTGTTTTTGTCTAGTGCGGGGATACACGACCCAGAGATGAGGTTCATCTAAGTTAATATGTTTCTTCACTACACTGATCACTCGTCCCAGAAGAACTGTTTCTAAACGGGTGTTTTCTGATAGGATCATTTCACCGCGAGTCAGTTTATCTTGAGGCTGATAAACCCCCCAAACCAGCCCGATCGCGCGATATTGAGTATCATGAGTGGGAGGAGGAATGGGATGTTGTAAGATTTTTTCGGCGTTGGTACTGTCTTGGTTTTGATTGGACATAGAACCTTGAAATCACCACAGTTTCATTTCGGGGCTAGTTAGCTTATTCTAGCAATTCCTTAGTTCCAATGTTCTCTGTAATCGTTCTAAGATTGCGTCCCAGAATTGCGGTTGCTGTGGCTCAAACCATTGGATTTCCGGCTGCGATCGAAACCAAGTGCGTTGTCGTTTTGCAAACTGACGCGTGTGGAGAATAATTAAGTCTCTTGCTGTTGTTAAGTCAGTTTTTCCCGCTAAGTAATCTTTAATTTCTTGATAGCCCAGAGTATTTAATAAAGGAAGCGACCAATCATATTGCTCAATTAATCTTTCCACTTCTTTTACTAATCCGGCGGCTAACATTTTTTCCGTGCGATGGCGAATTCTTTGGTCTAAATTTTCAGGAGAACAATCTAATCCAATTTGTAAAATCGGGTAAGACGGTGGATTTTCTCCTTGTTGTTCACTAATCGGTTTTCCTGTCACATAAAAGACTTCTAGGGCGCGCAAGGTGCGTACTTGATCATGGGGATGAATTTTACGAGCAGCGGGCGCATCAACTTGCTCTAAAAAGGCATAGAGTTGAGATTGACCAAGACGTTGCAGGCGCGATCGCAGCTCAGGATGAGGGGCAACCCGGGGAATTTTTAAACCTTTAGTAATGGCTTTAATGTATAAACCGGTTCCACCCACTAACAGTAAAGGTGATTGCGGCAGAGAATGAATGAAGTGATTGGCTTGTTCTTGATATTCAGCAACGGTTAAGGTTTCGGTTGGTTCACAAATATCAATGAGGTAATGAGGCACTAACGCTTGTTCTTCTGCTGTAGGCTTCGCCGTTCCAATATCAAATTGGCGATAGACTTGGCGAGAATCAGCACTGAGAATAGCTGTGTTGAAATATTGTGCCAGTTGCAGGGCTAAATGAGATTTTCCAGTTGCGGTTGCCCCACAAATAACGATCAAGGGAGGAGTCATCGTTTTCTAAACTGAATCTGAGTCAATAATTATTGGGAGTGCAAGGGGGTGAAAGGGAGACAAGGAGATAATTTAACGATATTGCTCTCTCAAGTTAAACTTGATGCTCTACTCCCTTTTCGGTGGATTGTGGATTAAAGAGAATGTGGAAAGGGCAAAGGAAAAAGGATATCCATCTCTGTTTAACCTTTCACCCTTACCCTTTCCTAAATTCATGTTTCTAGCCTTGCCATGAATCAATCAAGCTGCCCTATAACGCTTTTAATAAAGCTTCTCCCATCTGTTTACACCCGACAAACCTCATCCCTTCCGACATAATATCGCCAGTGCGATAGCCTTGGTCCAAGACTTGGAACACCGCTTGTTCAATTTTATCGGCTGCGGTGGGTTCATCTAAGCCATACCGAAGCATCATCGCTGCACTTAACACTTGCGCGAGAGGATTGGCTTTATCTTCTCCGGCAATATCAGGAGCAGAGCCATGCACCGGTTCAAAAACAGCCGGTTTTCCTGCGCCCATACTCGCTGACGGTAGCATACCAATACTCCCGGTGAGCATCGCAGCGGCATCAGAGAGAATATCTCCAAAGAGATTGCCAGTCACAATCGTATCAAATTGTTTGGGAGCGCGAACCAATTGCATGGCGGCATTATCTACATACAGATGAGAAAGTTCAACTTCGGGATAGGAGGAGGCAAGGGCAGTAATGCGATCGCGCCATAATTGAGACACTTCTAGAACATTGGCTTTATCTACCGAACACAGTTGCTGGTTTCGTTTCTGGGCAATTGCAAAGGCAACTTTCGCAATCCGATCAATTTCAGCATCGGTATAAGCCATGGTATTCACCCCACGCTGTTCTCCCGTTTCGGTGCTAAAAATTCCTTTCGGTTCCCCAAAATAAACACCGCCGGTTAATTCTCGCACCACCATGATATCGACCCCCTCGACAATTTCCCGTTTCAAGGTTGACGCATCAACTAGTTGCGGCAAAATTTTAGCGGGACGTAAATTGGCAAACAACTCTAAGCCGGCGCGTAATCCCAGTAAGCCCGTTTCAGGACGTTGATGACGGGGTAAGTTATCCCATTTGTAACCCCCAATGGCAGCGAGTAAGACGGCATCGCTACTGCGGCAAGTATCTAACGTTTCTTGCGGTAAGGGCTCGCCAGTAGCATCAATTGCCGCACCCCCCATGAGCGCTTCGGTAAAGGTAAATTCAAGGTTGCACTGTTTGCCCACTGCTTTTAAAACTTCCACCGCAACGGCGATAATTTCGGGACCAATGCCATCTCCCGGCAGCAGGGTAATCCGGTAAGTTTTTGTCATTGCTGATCTTATAGCTTTATTCAATTGGACTAAGCAGCTATCTTACCGGATTATCTCCCAGCGCGATCGCGCTCTTTCTCTTTTTTGACTAAGCTTTGATTGGCTGCTATCTCATCATGCCACTCTTCATTCCCCGTCTTCCTTCGTCTACAAACTCAGTCACTTCCATCGCGTGTTCCCGGATGACACTGACTAAATCGGGATCGCTAGAGGTTTCAGTCACCACAATCCCCTGGGAAGTCATTTCCAATTTTCGATGATAAAGATCGGAGTTTTGAACCATTATCGGAAGCGTTGAACTCATCATCATCATTGGAATCCGCTGGCCCTTCTCAATCCGTTTGTACATTCTGGAAACGTGTTCTTGAATCAAAGCAGCAACTTCGGAATGATCTGATTCGGTTACGGTACGGATCCCACCGGGAATTTCCTCAACTGAACGGCGAATTTGATGGTGATTGTCAAACAGCTGATGGATGATTTTTCCGTCACATCGGCTCATCTGAGCGCTTTTCATGCAACCACTCCTCATGTGATGACCCATCAAGGTCTCTTCACTGTAAACAATGTCAGGAGAAGCAAAGATGAAAGTGAGAGTAATGAGCAAGCCAACAACCCATCGCATTGATCGGCAGTTCATGTTGTTTTCTATCCTTCGTAAAAAGGTATAGCCACTTCCTAAGCGGGTAAGGGACAAAATGATCGGTTTAGGGAACAGGGAATAAAGGATGTACTTGATAAGAATCAGAATTGCTATAGATGTTTTGATTGATAATTGATTAAGCTAGTTAATCTTCTCTACATTGCCAGCTTTCACCCAAGCTTGTTGACCGCTCTCCGGGACATAAACTCTCTGCCAATCTCCTTGAGTTTCGATAATGACTAATTTATCTTGATAGTAAACACCACCCACTCGCGAAGCATCCAAACTTGGGTTTGCTCGTAAACTTAAACCACTGGGCCAAGTTACACGTGCTTCATAAGCCTGTTCGCCAAAACGGTCGGCAAGAGTTTTTGGTTCTTCGGGTTCCGGTTCCGGTTCCGATTCCGGTTCCGGTTCCGGTTTAGGCTCACTCTGACTGGTCTGGGTCGTTTCTGTAGCCGTCTGATCTGAGCCAGAAGCGGCAGATTGGTCCTTTGCTGTCGGCTCTGAAGACTCTTCTTCTGATTCCGAGAACACTGGTTGTGAAGGAACATCAGACATACGATTGAAAAAAAAGTAGGCAGCAGCAGCGCCAGCACTGGTGAGTAGGAAAACACCAAGAACAAATCCGAGAACAAACTGTATTAAACCAGAAATACTCATAAGCGGCTTGAATTAGAAATGATGTTTAGAGAGTAAGTGCATTATCACGAGAGGCTTTACGAGCTTTGCCAGCACTTACCCATTGTTTAAGAAATTGAATTTCTTCCTGAGCAGTACGAGCAAGCGGAACAATTTGACTGGCAGCTTGTAAAATATCCTCATTGGTAAAGTCGCGATTTTGACTAAAACCAATGTGCATCGCTTCAATTATAGTTTGTTCAATTTCTGCTCCGGAAAAATCTGGAGTTTCGTAAGCGAGTCGCTCTAAATCATAATCTTTTAGGTTATAGGGGCGCAAGTGAGAAAGGTGAACGGAAAAAATTTCTTTTCGTTCCGCTTGTGTCGGTAAATCAACAAAGAAGATTTCATCAAATCGCCCTTTTCTGAGCATTTCTGGAGGAAGCGCACCGACATTGTTAGCTGTGGCAACCACAAAAACAGAGGAGGTTTTCTCCGCGAGCCAGGTAATAAAAGTACCAAAAACACGGCTACTGGTTCCTGAGTCTCCTTGCCCAGTTAACCCGGCAAAGGCTTTGTCAATTTCATCAATCCAAAGCACACAGGGAGCAAGGGCTTCGGCTAACGTAATCATTTGCCGGGTACGAGATTCGGATTCCCCTACCAAACCGCCAAATAAACGCCCGACATCTAAGCGGAGAAGAGGAAGATGCCAATGGTGGGCAATCGCTTTTGCGGTCAGGGATTTCCCCGTCCCTTGAATGCCCACTAAAAGCAGTCCTCGGGGATGAGGCAATCCGTAACTACGGGCGCGATCGCTGAAGGCACCGCCACGACGTAAAAGCCAATCTTTGAGGTTATCTAAGCCGCCAATGTCAGAAATTTCTTCCGTAGCGGGATAGAAGTCGAGAATTTGGGTTTGGCGAATCGATTGCCGTTTTTCTGCGAGCACCAGATCTACATCTTCCGGTTGTAATGCCCCGTGATCCGCGATCGCGCGCGTTAAAACTCGGCGAATCCGTTCTAGAGACAATCCCCGCGCCGAACGAACAATGGCTTCAATTTGCTTCTCCGGCAAACGCTGCGGAATCCCGCTAATGAGTTGTTCGACTTCTGCTTTAATTTCTTGGCTATCGGGAAGGGGAAATTCGACAACTGTTAAGACTTCAGTTAAATCAGACGGAATGGAAACGTCTGGGGAAATCAAAACCACATTTAGCGGTAAAGATTTTAACTTCCGAGACAAATTCCTTAGTTTGCGAGCAACAGAGATATCTTCTAAGAAGCGATGGAAGTCTCGGAGAATAATCACTGCCCCATTCCCGGTCGGGAGTTTTTCCACAAATTCTAGGGCTTGTAGTGGGTTGCGCCGAGCGGTTCCTGCGTTATTA
The DNA here is from genome assembly GCA_009909085.1 of Cyanobacteria bacterium GSL.Bin1. Classification (NCBI taxonomy): domain Bacteria; kingdom Bacillati; phylum Cyanobacteriota; species Cyanobacteria bacterium GSL.Bin1. The sequence continues at coordinate 14,743 of JAAANX010000037.1, forward strand.
GGGTTATCTTGGTAGCCATCGACGAAATCCCAAATATAAACGGCACGATTCCCCACCTCTTTAGCACATTGCGCGATCGCGCTTTCCACTCGTTCTTCCTCAAAAGTGGGGATATAAATTAAAGGATAACAGGCCCGCAATAGGAGTTCAAATTCTTCTCGAAAACTCATCCTTCTTCCGCTCCGTTGCGATCCGGCAATTTCTCTTTCAATGCTGCCAAAGCGGCCCAGCGTTGATCTAGCGGTGGGGGATCACTGTAGTTATATTCTCCAACCGTGGACTCACTACTCAACTGACGGATCGGCATTTGCAAACAAAACTGTTCGTAAAGCCAAGTTGCTGGTTCAAAATAGCCTTGGGCAGGTAAACTTTCCGTCAGTTCCTCTAATGGGGTTTCCACTTCTTTATGACCTGTCCCTTCTTCTTCTGGGTGGTCTTTGAGCCAAATCAACTCACTGGTATCAACCACTAGACGCTGGTTATATTGCTGGAGGCTGCGATCACAGATTAAGGTCTTAATGGTTTCGGCACTGGCCGAAACGTTTAAATAGGTCCCACAATGCATCACCACAAGTGTTCCTCGCACTGGGGTGAGTGTCTCTAAACCAGGGAGAAAGGTATTAATTTCAAGTTGTTCACTTTTCCCTGGTGCTTTGAGCAGTCGTGGAATATAAATTGGTTCGATCATCGCTATTCAAGCAAGGGTACACAATTAGCTTTTGCGTTGCACCACCAAACGGCGGTCCGGTTCTTGACCCCGACTCCATGATTCTAAGCCCTCATACTGCTGCAGAAACTGATGAATTTGCCGTCGTTCCGCACCCGATAGCGCACTCAGTTCTGCACTTTCCCCCGTTTCTAGGACTTGCCAAGCCGTTTTTTCGGCAAGGACGCGTAACTCTTTTTCTCGTTGCTGACGATAACCTTTAAATTCGATGGTAAAGGAAGTCTGAGCTTCCGGTTCCAGCGTTAAGTTGAGTAAGGTATTGGCCAGATATTGCAACGCATCAAGGGTCCGTCCTTGATCTTTCAACAAGGCTTTGACCTGTTGCTCATTTAAATCAGTTTCATCAATGACTAACCAAGGATTGGTTTCAGCAATAGTCGTTTCATCCGTTGGCTGGGGATAAGACAGTTGGACAGAAGTCGGGGTTCCCATCAGGGCGAGCACTTGTTCAAGCCACTGCTGACCCCGATTGAGGTTTTGCTGCATAGTTATCCAGATGTTTTTTCTTTTTCTTTTTTCCGTGAGCGTTTTTGTTTCTCAAAGGGCAAGCTTTCCTGTCCTTTTTCTTTTTTCTCCTGTTTTTCTTGTTCGTCCACAATTTTCTGGAGATTTTCGGGCAAGGGTTCCCGCATCAGAATTAAGGTTTGTAGGGTTTGGAACACGTTTGCCAAGACAATATACATTAATACTCCCGCCGGAAGGGGGAAGAATAAGAACATCCCTGTAAAGAGAATGGGAGTAATTTGGCTGACTAGTTGTTGCTGGGAGTTATCCCCACTTTTGTTTTGCTGACCGGATAGTTGTTGGTTGGCATACAAACTAATTCCAAAGAAGATGACCATGCCGAGAATATCCCAGTGAATGGTACCGTCTTCACCTACAGCACCAACCCGACCGAGAGCATCAATAAAGAGGAAGCCTTCATTTTTGGCAACACCAGGGAGGCTCGCTTTCAAGGAAACTTCTCCGGGCGCGATCGCGCGGATTGTACCATTCTCTTCAATCTTAACGCGCTCTTCCCCCTTTACCACTTCTAGTTTCGGCGTTAAATTAGATTCGGTCTGAGTCGTTAACTGTTGGAGTGACTTTCCTTCTTCCGTTTGGAATTCTAATTGGGTGCTTTGCCCAACCCCCAAATTTTGGCTGGGCAGCACGCCTAAAATTTTGTAGTGAATGTCATCAGTAATATAAACATTTTCTGCCTTGGTCGTTAAAGTTTCGGGTTGTACCGACTCAATTTGCTCTTGGGGAAGAATCTGCATATCCACTGTGTAATCGACATCCGCAAACGGCGATCCCCGCAGGGTCGCAAATAAAGCAAATAAAATCGGCATTTGCAGAATCACGGGAAAACATCCCGCCAAGGGATTCCCATACTCCTTATAAACTTCGCTCATGGCTGCCCGTTGCTTTTCTGGGTCATCCTTATAGCGTTCCTGTACTTCTTTGACCCGCTTTTGCATTGCCGGCTGGGCAACTCGCATCCGCCGCATACTCCGGATTGACTTGGCACTCAAGGGGTAGAGAGCAAACCGAATCACCAGTGTCAAAGCAATAATTGCAAAGCCATAGCTCGGAACAATCCCGTGGAAAAAATCCAGGATTGGCAGCATTATGTTGTTAGAAATAAATCCGATCCCAAAATCCATGCGTCTTTTTCAGCGTCCTGCGCGTACTGTTTTCTCTGTTTTAATGTATCGAATCTTATATGATTCCGTTAAGGTCTTATTACCAATTTAACGAGTTGTAATTGCTTCTAAGGGTTTTCCAGTTTTCTTTGCCACTTTTTCTGCAATATAATCATGGATGTCTCGATAATGAGGCACTGCCCGCATTTCTAAACGGCTTTTATCATTCAAAGTTAAAATTAGGTCACCCCACAACCCAATCCCACGGGGGATTTTAACAATTTTAGTAATTTCTGTATAAACCACATCCGTGCGATCGCGCCCCCGCCAACCCCCAATTACCGAAAGTCGGCGGTCGGTAATTCGATAGCGTAACCACAAGGCCCGAACAATTGCTCCCACCGTAAACGGTAGAAAAATCACCGTTAACCCCAGTAACAGATTCAAAATTAAGTCCCCTTTGTGAGGACCCCCCTCATAATAAACGGTTTCTTTAATCCCCATATAAGACCTCTGACTTGATTAATAACTGCCTTAATTCTCGCAAAAAATCTTCATAGTTGCACTCCTGGGCATGTGATTTCACAATGACAACTATCTTCCAACCGCGAGGCAACTGAGGTAAAAGTTCTCGTACAATTGCTCGGAGCTGCCGTTTGATGCGATTTCGGACGACCGCCTTTTTGCTGACCTTTTGGCTAATCGAAATGCCAATTTTGGCAGGAGGGAGCGTTCCGTCTCCCTTTCTTGGCGAAATCTCTTGCAGGAAGCGAAGGACTAGATATTTTCCGGAACAGCGTCCCCCTTTTTGATAAACGGCTTGAAATTCATTGCGATGTCGCAGTCGATTGGCTTTGGGCAAGCTCACAATTAACCTGATTGCTGCCCTTAAACTGACAACCGCGTACGTCCTTTCCTTCTGCGAGCATTAATCACTTTTCTGCCATTACGGGTTCGCATTCTGGCACGAAACCCCGATTTGCGTTTTTGTTTTAAGCGGGTTCCCTGCAACGTTTGTTGAGCCATAGCTTGATTTCCTCCATTCTCAAATTCCAGAATTAGTATTTTAACAAAATTCAAAGACGGGGAGCGAATCGCCCCCCGTTACTTTATTCTGAAATTGGCCAATGGTTACTTAGTTTCTGAGAATTCAGCATCAATAACATCATCACCATCAGACTTACCACTAGAAGATTCGCTAGACTCATCACCGCTAGCCGCACCACTACCAGCTGCCGCATCCGCAGCTGCTGTTCCATCTTGTTGATAAACATTAGAACCAATGCTGTAGAGAACTTGTTGCAACTCAGGCATTAGCTTTTGAATTTGCTCATCATTTTCTTGAGAAACCGCTTCTTTCAGTTGACTGATGAGGTCTTCTGCTTTACTTTTCTCTTCAGCGGGAACTTTATCACCGAGTTCATTGATTTGCTTCTCAGCTTGATAAACCAAGGAGTCAGCTTGGTTTTTCCGCTCGATTTTTTCCCGACGTTCCTTATCTTCTTCGGCGTTTTTCTCGGCTTCGTTGACCATGCGTTCGACTTCATCTTCGGGAAGAGTCGAAGCACCCGTAATACTGATGGACTGTTCTTTACCACTCCCTTTATCCTTCGCCGTAACGTTAAGGATACCGTTGGCGTCAATATCAAAGGTCACTTCAATTTGAGGCACACCCCGAGGCGCTGGCGGGATACCGTCTAAGCGGAAGGTGCCAAGACTCTTGTTATCTTTGGCAAATTCCCGTTCCCCTTGTAGAACATGAATTTCGACATTAGTTTGCCCATCCACTGCTGTGGAGAAGGTTTCTGCTTTTTTGGTGGGAATGGTGGTATTGCGTTGGATCATCGTGGTCATAACACCGCCCAGGGTTTCCACACCTAAGGAAAGCGGGGTCACGTCCAACAAGAGAATATCTTTCACTTCTCCCGATAAAACGCCCCCTTGGATGGCAGCCCCGACAGCAACCACTTCATCAGGGTTGACACTCAAGTTGGGATCTTTGCCTAACTTCTGTTTGACCAGTTCTTGAATTGCAGGAATTCGCGTCGAACCCCCAACCATGACAATTTCATCAATTTTACTCTTGTCCAGTTTGGCATCTTTGAGGGCATTTTCGACGGGAACACTGCAACGGTCAATGAGATCTGAGCAAAGTTCCTCAAACTTCGCCCGCGTTAAGCTCATATCCAAGTGCTTCGGACCTTCTTGCGTCGCCGTAATAAACGGGAGGTTCACATCCGCTTGACTAACGCTAGAAAGCTCGATTTTTGCCTTTTCTGCTGCTTCGGTTAAGCGTTGCAGGGCTTGTTTGTCTTGACGGAGATCAATGCCTTCTTGATTTTTGAATTCTGCGGCAAGATGATCGACAATTTTCTTGTCAAAGTCATCCCCACCGAGGTGAGTATCACCAGAGGTTGCTAAAACTTCAAACACGCCATCGCCCACTTCCAGAATGGAAACGTCAAAGGTTCCGCCCCCTAAGTCAAAGACGAGAATTGTCTCATTGCTTTTTTTATCTAAGCCATAAGCCAAAGAGGCGGCAGTGGGCTCATTAATAATCCGTTTCACATCAAGACCGGCAATTTTCCCAGCATCTTTCGTTGCTTGACGTTGGGAGTCGTTGAAGTAAGCGGGAACGGTAATCACTGCTTCGGTAATGTCTTCCCCGAGGTATTTGCTGGCGTCCTCAACAAGCTTTCGTAAAACTTGTGCCGAAATTTCTTCCGGTGCAAACTGTTTATCCTGGTTGGGGCTTTCTAACTTAACATTACCATCGCTTGCCCGTTTGACTTCATAAGAAACCTCTTTTGCTTCTTCTTGAATTTCATCATATTTACGCCCAATAAACCGCTTAACCGAATAAAATGTATTTTGAGGGTTCATGACCCCTTGGCGTTTCGCAATCTGCCCAACGAGGCGATCGCCGTTTTTGGCGTAAGCAACAACAGAGGGGGTTGTCCGAAATCCTTCTGCGTTGGAGATCACTGTGGGTTTTCCCCCTTCCATCACGGCAACACAGGAGTTGGTGGTTCCTAAGTCAATACCGACTACTTTTGCCATAAGAGTATTTCTCCTTTACTGACTACAATAATTCACGCTTATTTTTTATCTGCTCTATCCTCCATGATGAGAGGCAAAAGCAGGCTTAATAAAGTGCAGGATACCGAACAAAGGGATGGCGGTTAGAAAAGGGGGACACTCACGATTTGCAGCAGGAGTTGGCGTTACTGAGGAAATGGGTCAATATTAAAAGTGATATTTTTGACTTGGTCAAATTGGGAAGCGGTTAATGAAACCCATCCCAGATAAGGCTAAACTAAGGGAGATTATTTTCCTACTTGACTCAATGCTTTGCTCTCACTCAGGAGCCAGAGATCACGGTTGGTGTTGAAGAATACACTTGCTTTGACCATTCGTTGAGAAGAGTAGGGAATCATGAAATTAGCATGATGTTTTCAATGTAAGGAGCAAGTTCAAGATGCAAAAAATACTGGTCATTGATGACAGCAGAATGATCAGAATGCGAGTCAAGGATATGTTGCCTTCTGATAATGTTCAAATTATTGAAGCTCGAGATGGGCAAGAAGGTCTTGACTTAATTCATTCCGAGCAACCGCAATTAATTATTTTGGATTTTTTACTGCCCAAGAAAAGTGGTTGGGAAGTGTATCAAGAAATCCATAAAAGCTCCGATTTAAGAGCCATTCCTTTAGTTTTAATGTCGGGACGGAAAGAGGAAGTTACTGAAAAAATTTCCGAGCCATTTGAAGAGTTTGCATTTGTGGAGAAACCTTTTGAACGAGAACAACTCGTCAAAGCAATTAAAGAGGCAAAAACTAAAGTGACTCGCAAAGCGAAGACAACTGCTTCTGCAGCACCAGCAGCATCAGGTCAAGATGGAGAAGAGGTTGCTGCTTTGAAAGCCCAAGTTGCTCAGTTAACTGAACAAGTCCAAACGATGCAAGGTCAAATTGATCAATTGCGCAAACAAATGCATCAATTGGTTAACTTTATCAAGAAGAAAATGGGTTAAGGAAGCCAATGGCGCCTCTGAAAGGGGACGTTGGCTAAGTGAAATTAGACTCAACTTAGTCCAAGTTAATTCAGGTGAGCATAATTATGAAAATCGTTTTTATTCTCAAAGTGTTTCTTTTTTCAACGGTCGTTTCTGTACTGATTAAGTTGATCGCTCCCTATGTTGAAAGTCAACCTGTGGGTTGGTTAGCCATTAGTATTGTTTTTACTCCGATTGTTGCCCTAGGTATCGTGTTATGGCAAAGATTTCTAAAATTTGAATCGTAAGGACTCATTACCATGACGCTTGGGAAATGGATGGGAGTGGTTGCCCTCACAGTTGCGTTATATATTCTGTGGCAAATTAAACAGCTCCTCTTACTTGTATTTACAGCAGTAGTCATTGCGAATGCCTTGAATCTGCTGGTAAAGCAATTTCAAAAATTGAAATTGCGACGGAGTTATGCTGTTTTTCTTTCCGTATTAGTTTTGCTCTCAGCCGCTATTACGTTTGTGTGGGTGATTGTCCCGCCTTTTTTTGAGCAGTTACAGCAATTAATCGACTTAGTTCCAAAAGGCATTAATCAACTCAATAGTTGGTTAAGTTTGTTAGAGGAAAGACTTTCGCCAGAACTTTTAGAGTTACTCCCGAACTTCACCCAAATCTCCCAACAGATTCAACCCTTATATAATCGTTTACTCGGAGGAGGTTTTACCTTTTTCTCTACCTCAGTGGGGATTATTTTGAATATTTTATTGGTGTTAGTTTTAACCATTATGCTTCTTGCTGACCCAACTCCCTATCGAAAAAGCTTTATTCGTCTATTTCCTTCCTTTTATCGTCGCCGGGTTGATGAAATATTAATCTTGTGCGAACAAGCGTTGCAAGGATGGTTAGTGGGTACTTTATTTAGTATTGTTTTCTTATTAGTGCTAAGTTTCATTGGGCTGTTATTACTCGATATTGATTTAGCATTAGCACAAGCGATGTTAACGGGATTATTAACCTTTATTCCGAACTTTGGTCCGGTTTTGAGTGTGATTCCGCCAATGGCGATCGCGCTGCTAGATGCGCCTTGGAAAAGTTTAGCCGTTTTACTCTTTTATATTGTTCTCCAACAGGTCGAGGGAGGGTTGGTCACGCCCTTAGTAATGGCACAACAGGTGTCTTTATTTCCTGCTTTTACGTTACTAGCACAAGTCTTTTTTGCCACATTTTTCGGATTTTTAGGGTTATTTCTTGCCCTCCCTTTAACGGTTATTTTGCAAATTTGGTTGCAAGAAGTTTTGATTAAAGATGTTCTTGATCGATGGGAAGTTAAATCTTAATGGGATCAATACTCACTTATGAAAAACTCACGCTCGCCCCTGAAATATCGAGTTGATAAATTTTTGGATTTAGCCGAACCAGAAGATGCAGTGGGTAAATATTTTGATATTTTTCTTCTGGGATTAATTTTTTTAAATTTAATTGCTGTTGCCCTAGAAACCGTTGACTCATTATTTGAACAATATTTTTTCTGGTTTCGAGCGTTTGATATCTTTTCCGTGGCTGTGTTCACGGTTGAATATATCCTGAGGGTCTGGAGTTGCACGGTCAAAGAATCCTATCGACATCCCCTTTGGGGACGATTAAGGTTCATGATTACGCCACTGGCTTTAATCGATTTACTTGCCATTATTCCGTTCTATCTACCACTCCTATCTCCTCAGATGCGAGTGGGTCGGGCGTTGCGGCTATTCCGATTATTTCGCGTCCTCAAGTTAAATCGTTATACGGATTCTTTAACAATTTTGGTGCAGGTGCTACGGTTAAAACAAGAGGAGCTTATTCTCTCCTTATTTGTATTATCCATTCTTCTCGCGATCGCGTCAAGTTTAATTTATTTTGCCGAGCATCAAGCCCAACCGGAAGCGTTTTCGAGTATTCCGGAAGCAATGTGGTGGGGAACCATTACTTTAACAACAGTCGGTTATGGTGATGTTTATCCGATTACTCTGATTGGAAGAATTTTAGGAGCAATTCTTGCTATTTTGGGGATTGGTTTATTTGCCTTGCCTGCTGGAATTTTAGCTTCAGGTTTTTCGGAAGAGTTACAAGCGCGTAAAGCCAAAAGAAAACAAGAAAATGCTAGTGTTTGTCCCCATTGTGGTAAAGCAATTCAGAAAGATTGATGAGTGTAATTGGCGGATTAATATCGAGTTTGCCAGTAGCAGCGATCGCGCTGATGACAGCGATGCCAAGTTGGGCGCTGCCTTTATCTTCGGGGGATCAGATTCGAGTTTTAATCCCTGAAGGAGAAGAATTTAGCGGAACTTACAAACTTGATGTTGAAGGGGAAATTAACATTCCCTATCTGGATCCGTTACCCGTGCGGGGCTTAGAACCAGAAATTGTGGAATTATTACTAACTCGGATGTTGATTGAAGAAGGATTTTTTCAGCCGGAGTTTCTACAAGTGAGCGTGCTGGTCTTAGAACGCGCCCCGGTTCCAATTACTGTCTCTGGTGCTGTTTTTGAACCCGGGCGAATCTTGATTAATAATCGCTCTCCTGAAGAATTAGCTAGTCAACAGAATCTTGTTTCTGGCGATAACCCACAAGGGCGTTATTTAACCTCAGCCTTACAAGCCGTAGGTGGGATACGACCGGATGCCAAATTGGATGAAATTCGAGTGATTCGAGGGCAGACTGTAGAGATATTTGACCTGTCTGGGGTGTTTTCTGGGGAGAGGGTTGAAGATATCCCCCTCATTAGCGGCGATCGCGTTGAAGTTCCCACCGTTGGCTATTTTCAAGATGAATTGGCTCGTCCGTCTCAAATTACACCACCAGGGATTCGGATTTTTCTGTCTAACTTGACAATTCCGGCTAATAGTAATGCCAACTCAGCCATTGGTCGTGATGCCACTCGTTTTCCCTATGGTTCCCGTTTATCGCAAGCGGTAGTTGCTGCCAACTGCGCTGGGGGAACCCAAGCCACCAATGCCGATCGCAAAGTTTTACTCGTAGGAACGGATCGGCTTACTGGCTTAACTCGTTCGGTTGAGCGCGATATTGAAACTTTACTCGAACAACCAGGAGATAGCAACGAAAATCCCTTATTGATGCCCGGTGATGCCGTTGCTTGCTATGATTCGACGGTGACAAATGCCCGAGATGTCTCCAGAACCATCACTGATATTCTATCGCCATTTTCGATTATTATCGATTGGATTTTTTAACTACAATACAGTTAGGAAGTTGAAGCGTGAGTGTAACAACGATGGTACAAGAACTGACCTCTGCTCCTGAAATTATTTACCCCGACAGTGATGGTCAACCGATGGCGGAGAATACGCAGCAGTTTCGTTGGATTGTCGTTATCAAAGAGAATCTAGAGTTACTGTTCGCTGACAAGGAAGAGGTTTTCGTGGCGGGGGATTTACTCTGGTATCCCATCGAAGGAGATAATAAAACACGCAGAGCACCAGATGCCATGGTCGTTTTCGGGAGACCGAAAGGGGACAGGGGGTCTTACAAACAGTGGGAGGAAGATAATATTGCCCCGCAAGTGGTCTTTGAAGTGCTCTCCCCTGGTAATCGCCTGACGGAAATGATGCAAAAGTTGGAGTTTTATGAGCGTTTCGGCGTTGAGGAGTATTATCTTTATGACCCTGAGCGAGTGGATTTAACCGGTTGGATTCGTTCAGGAGAGAACTTAAAGGTAATTGAGTCAATGCAAGGTTGGGTCAGTCCTCGTTTGCAAATTCGCTTTGATCTGAATCCGGATACCCTGGTTATCTACCGTCCCGATGGCGAAAGATTTTATACTTTTGTGGAGTTGGGACAGTTGCGCCAAGAAGCAGAAAATCGCGCTCAGGCAGCAGAAAACCGCGCTCAAGCAGCAGAGAATACTATTCAACAGGCAATTCCTCAGTTACTAGCGATGGGGCTTTCTCCGGAACAGGTTGCCCAAACTTTAAATATTCCAGTGGACAAAGTTCTGGAGACAAGGTGACTCTTGAGAGGGCGTAAGTCCATAGCAAACCAACTCTGCATTCCCACAAAAATGTCAGGTTTTTGCCGTTTGATCTGTAGTTTCCTTGCACTTTTTTAGTCAACCTTAAGGGTGAAACCCATAATCTGTCTTGGATTAAGCAATTTCTTCAGCAAGCCCTACAATACAGTTAGGAAGTTGAAGCGTGAGTGTAACAACGATGGTACAAGAACTGACCTCTGCTCCTGAAATTATTTACCCCGACAGTGATGGTCAACCGATGGCGGAGAATACGCAGCAGTTTCGTTGGATTGTCGTTATCAAAGAGAATCTAGAGTTACTGTTCGCTGACAAGGAAGAGGTTTTCGTGGCGGGGGATTTACTCTGGTATCCCATCGAAGGAGATAATAAAACACGCAGAGCACCAGATGCCATGGTCGTTTTCGGGAGACCGAAAGGGGACAGGGGGTCTTACAAACAGTGGGAGGAAGATAATATTGCCCCGCAAGTGGTCTTTGAAGTGCTCTCCCCTGGTAATCGCCTGACGGAAATGATGCAAAAGTTGGAGTTTTATGAGCGTTTCGGCGTTGAGGAGTATTATCTTTATGACCCTGAGCGAGTGGATTTAACCGGTTGGATCCGTTCAGGAGAGAACTTAAAGGTGATTGAGTCAATGCAAGGTTGGGTAAGTCCTCGTTTACAAATTCGCTTTGATCTGAATCCGGATACCCTAGTTATCTACCGTCCCGATGGCGAAAGGTTTTATACTTTTGTGGAGTTGGGACAGTTGCGCCAAGAAGCAGAAAATCGCGCTCAGGCAGCAGAAGATCGCGCTCAGGTAGCAGAAAATCGTGCTCAAGCAGCAGAAGGTACAATCCAACAAGCAATTCCCCAGTTACTAGCGATGGGGCTTTCTCCTGAACAGGTTGCACAAACTTTAAATATTCCAGTGGACAAAGTTTTGGAGAATCATTCTTGAGTTATTGATTTCTAGCTCACAGGCGAACAACTTCGGTTAGGATCACCATAGAGGAGGACTTTTTCTATGGCAAAGCGATCCCTAAAAGCGTCGGAGGTGGGACAAATCAAGGCAAAACGTGCCTTTGATCGAACTGGGTTAACTCAAGAAGCCCTCGCTTATGAAGTGGGGTTACAAACCCGACAATCGGTTTGGAAATTTTTTACGGGACGACCGATCGAGCGGTATATTTTTATTGATATTTGCTTTTTTCTTGGTTTGGAATGGCAAGAGATTACCGAATCGCCACAGCAAGCGCCTTCTGCCACAACTGAGGAAGTCTCAACTGTGGCTAATGATTGCGATGATTTAGTTAAGGTTGCGCGATCGCGCTCTCAAGATTCAATATTAGCCCGTTGCAGTCAGTTGCAATCGTCTCTGGATATGAGTCGTCCTCGTCCCTTAGAAGAAGTTTATACTGATCTTCAATTTCTGACTCGACCGAGTAATCAGAGATGGCTGGAAACTTCAGAAGTGGTTGCAACCGAGGAGAAACGAGCGAGTTTTTTGCGCTTTTCCGGAGAGATGGTTGGCGGTGATCGCTTGGCGGAAAGCACTGATAAAGTCTTTATTTTAGGGAAACCCGGGGCGGGAAAAACAACTTTTTTACAGCATCTGGCGACACAATGTATTCAGGGAAAATTCCGAGCGCAATGTGTCCCAGTTTTTCTGCAACTACGACATTGGTTCAATCAATCCCAAACCGAATTTAATCTTCTCAGCGCGATCGCGCAACCCTTGCAAAATCTTTCCTTATCGCAAGCACAAGTGGAAACCTTGTTGCGAGGAGGGAATCTTTTAGTGCTACTAGATGGGTTAGATGAAATTCCGAGTCAGCACGTACCAACAGTTGTCAATCAGATTCAAGCCTTTGCTCAAACCTATTATCAAAACCCTATATTCATTACTTGTCGCATTTCCAGCCAACTATACCGATTTAAAGGCTTTACCTACGTTGAAATCGCTGATTTTGATGCAACCCAGATTGATACCTTTGCTCAGAAGTGGTTTATCGCCAATTCTGGAGGAGAGAAAGCCAAAGCAACCCGCTTTCTTGAACAATTGCGACGGGACAATAATCAGCCGTTGCGAGAACTTGCCGTAACACCAATATTATTAGATTTGCTGTGTTCAGTTTTTGCAGAGCGAGATACTTTTCCTAAAAAACGATCGCGCTTGTATCAAGTGGGTTTAGATATTTTATTGAGTCGTTGGGATGAAGCGAGAGGGGTGCAACGGGAACAAGTGTATCGCCGTTTATCCGTATCACGAAAGTTAAAACTGCTGGTCAATATTGCCACTGCAACCTTTGAAAAAGGACATTATGCGTTTGAAAAAAATGAAGTGGTGCGCTTAATTGCTGCGGATTTGAAGACTTTAGCCTCAGAGAATACAGAAATTGTCCGTTTGAATGCAACCGATGGGGAAACTTTACCAAATTTTGAGACTGATCCAGAAACTTTATGGCGAGAGAGTGAATTAGTTCTCAACGCGATCGCGCTGCAACATGGTTTACTGGTAGAACGTGCCAAAGCAATTTATTCCTTCTCTCATATCACCTTTCAAGAATACCTAACCGCCCTTGGAATTGTCGCCCGCATGGATACAGTAGGCTTAAAAGAAGGTTCAGCAGCCTTAGCCAGTCGAGTTCATGATCCGCAATGGCGCAACGTTATTGCTTTAACAGGAAGTATGCTTCCTGAGGCAACCTTTTTACTATCAGGAATTCAACAAGAAATTAATCACATTCTAGAAACGGATTCCCAATGTCAAGCCTTTCTCGCCTCTCTCGATGAAAAGGTTCAGACCTTAAAAACGTCTTGTCAACCTGCAGCAGCCAGAGCATTTTATTTTACGTTATTTCAAGATCGAGATTTAAAACTTGCTCTTGCGATCGATAAAAATTTAGGAGAAGAACTCCCCTCTGAATTAGCATTAGATCGCACATTAGTTCGGGCTTTATCTATTGCTTCGAGTTTGGCAAAAACACCAAATATGGAGGAAATTCTAAATTTAGAATTCACCCTCGATATTGAACGTTCGTTTTCTCTCGATGAAACCACAAAACAATCTTTGCAATCTCTCAAATATCAACTTCCAGACTTAGAAATGGGACGAGAAAAATTAGAGCAATGGTGGCAAGAGAAGGGTCAAAATTGGGTGCAGCAATTCCAAGTGATGATGATTGAGTGTCGTGGAATCGGTCATGATTGGCAATTTACACCAGAACAACAGGATAAATTACAGCGATATTATCAGGGGAATTTATTTTTGATGGAATGTTTGCGGAATGAGTGTCAAATTGCACCAGAAATACAAAAGGAAAGTGAGGAAACGTTACTGCTCCCTAAAAAAGATGAATTAACTCGGTTATCATCAATTAATTAACAAACCTTGAAAACCTTCTTGTTCAAAATGACGATCAGTTGTTAAGGCTTCTGTTATTCCATGGTTTTGCATTAAAATAAAACTGACAGCATCACAAAGTGAATAAGTTTTATCTCTTCTTGCCATCAATAGCGTAATTGCCTTTCGATTTAATGATTCATCAACCCAAATAACTTCAATGTCTGGGTTTTCCAATAAGTCATTCATAAAATTCAAAGTAGGTAATCGTGGAAACCGTCTGACTTGAGCAAGAGCAATCAGTTCTGCAAAAACATAGCTATGAGTTAGACTTTGATTTGCTTGATTTAAGAGTTGAACAGCCTTTTTATGTTGAGGCTCATTTTTATGGAGGTAGCAAAGTAAACCTGATGTATCTAAAAGTAACACTTACTCTCCCAGATCATCCTTACTATCATAGGCTCTAGCTAAATCAGCATCAATTCCTTCGTTATCGATACCTGTTGCATAACCCAAATCAATTGAACCGGCATGACGACGGAAACGTTCGCGCACAGCTTCTTTTTCTGCAACTGTTAATGAACGTTCGGACTGATTACGACTGGATTGTTCCATAAGAGAAGAGACAATTAATTCTTGAACAGATAAACCAAAAACTTCGGCTTGCTGTTTGAGGCTGGTATAAAGTTCATCACTGAGTTCTAAACTTAAAATTTGACTCATGTTCTAACACCTTGATCTTGAAATAATTCAGAAATAAAAAACCCTTTTTTATAGGTTAACACTGGCTACAGGACTTCATAAATCACTGTTCTCTATGACTATCGCGAGAGCATCTGCTAAATCAGAAAAACGTTCTACATCTGACCACGATCGCGCTGTTTTTTGTTCTGCTTGTAATCCGCCCCAAATTTGCCCCTGCACTCGTATCGAAATCCTTAACAGGGCTTGCACACCTGCACTGTTAAATGAAGTTTTTAGGGCTGGGGGTAAGTCTGCGCTGGCGACATCATCAACTCTTACGATTCTCTCTTCTTGAGACAGCAAGGATAAGTATTTAAGAGCAGCACTTTCCCCCTTTGCTAACTCTGAATCAACCGCTTCGGCAATAATTTCTCCTTCTTTTTCTATCAGCACCCGATCTGCTTGGAGAGCTTCCTGTGCCATCACCATTATGGTCTGCAAATGTTCTTTTGGGGAATCCAACTGATTATTTTCTTTTCGCACCAACTCCCGGAAAAGGGCTTCCCATTTTGCCACTTGTCTGGCTTCTTTTAAGGTACGGTGTGCTGCTAATAAACGTTGCGCCCGTTGACGTAATACTCCCCAATGAATCGGCTTTGTAATATAGTCTGTTGCACCCGCAGCAAAGGCTTTATCTACAGATTCTTTATCATCTAATACCGTCACAATTAAAATCGGAATATCTTCCGCACCAAGCAGGTTTCGGGCGCGACGACAACATTCAAAGCCATCAATCCCCGGCATCACGGCATCAATCAGAATCATATCAGGCAGCGATCGCGCAATTTCGGCTAAACATTGCTCCCCATCATCGGCTAAAATGACCCGATAGCCTTCTTCTTCCAAGGCAAACCGCAAAAGTGACCGCGTAGAACGATCATCATCCGTTACCAAAATCACTGGGAGTGAAGCATTTTCATCCATTCGCAAGTTCCTGTCTTAAAAGTGCTTTGAGTTGATCGCGTTCGGTGTAAAGTTGATCTAATTGTTTCATTCCAGAAGTGACTTCGCCCGCTTGAGCCAAACGTTCTAACTCTGCACAGAATTCTGATAAAGCGATTCCTCCTAAATTAGCACTACTGGAACGGAGAGAGTGAGCCGACTTTCTGAGGGCTTCTGCATCGAGTTGCGCGATCGCGCTTTCAATGGCTTTGACTTGTTGCGGTAAATCTTCTAAAAACTCCTCAATCACTTGCGTTAAAATCTGATTGCCATGACTTCCGCCCATTTCCCGAATCCCATTGAGAATTTCATGGTCTAGAATGATTCTTTCGGGTTGCCCTTGCGTGGAAATAGAAGCATCCGCAATCTGACCACAGGCTCGCTTTAAGGCGGAAATCATTTCGGCTTGACGAAGAGGCTTTGTTAAATAATCATCCATCCCGACTTGGATGCAACGCTCTCGATGTTCTGAAGTCGCATAAGCAGTTAGAGCAATAATGTAGGGAGAAGCGAAATCACTGTCTCTGATTCGTTTTGTCGTGACAAGACCATCCATTTCTGGCATTTCCACATCCATGAGAATCACATCATAGACTTGACGACGTAAGGCAGCTAACACTTCTAGCCCATTCCCCACAACATCTGCTCTCACCCCATATTTTTGCAAGGTCAATAATGCAACGCGCTGATTCACTCGATTATCTTCTGCGAGTAGAACCCGTAGTGAAGAAAGGGCGAGATCCGTTTCCTCTCCCGAATTGAGTTCAGAATCAGATTCAATTCTGACTGCTTCCTTAACAATCGGGGCTTGAATGGTGAAATAAAAGATAGCACCCTCTCCTAATTCACTAGTAACCCAGATTTGCCCTCCCATTGCATTAACCAACCGTTGGCAAATGGCAAGCCCTAAGCCAGTTCCCCCGCGTTCTCGTGCAGTTGCTACCCCAGCTTGGCTAAAGGGGGCAAAAAGTCGTTGCTGTTGTTCTGGGGAAATCCCAATTCCTGTATCTTGAACCGCAAATTCAATTTCACAGGTTTGATCTTGGAAGGAACTTGCCTTTGCAAAAACTTGAACGCCCCCTTGATCCGTAAATTTAATCGCATTGGCAATCAGGTTAACGAGGACTTGTCTTAACCGTGTTGCATCAGACGCAATCATTGCCGGAACGGAGGCATCAATTGCTGTGGTGAGGGTGATTCCTTTTCCTTCTGCGGTGATATTCAGGATATTAACCGCTTCCTCAATACAGGATTTTGGGGGGAAAGGATAGGTTTCTAGCTCCAGTTTTCCCGCTTCAATTTTGGAGAAATCTAAAATATCGTTAATCGTCGCCAATAACGCATCCCCACTGGAGCGAATGGTATCTACAAACTCTTTTTGCTGTGGATCAAGAGAGGTATCGAGTAACAAACCTGTCATTCCTAATACAGCATTGAGAGGCGCACGGATTTCATGACTCATCATCGCTAAAAATTCATCTTTAGCACGATTCGCTGCTTCTGCTTCCTGCTTTGCCTGTTCCAAGGCTTGGCGTTGTTGGCGTTCTCGTTCCAGCAGTTGGGCTTGCGCAAGGGCAATTCCCACTTGTTCGGCTACGGCTTCAACTAACTCAATTTCTTCTTCACTCCAATCCCGATAGCGATCTGTCTGATGAAGACTGATGACTCCATTGGGTTTTCCTCCATAGGAGGTGCGAACGGCGAGTAGGGACTTGAGATTCATTTGCTGACACAAACCTGTTATCAACTGCAATCGGGGGTCTTGATCAACATTGGGAGACGCGATCGCGCGATCGTCAGCAAGAACTTGTTGCGCATGAGCGTTGCCTTGGATGGGAATGTTCCCAGCTAAGTGTGCAACCGACCAAGCTCCCTGCTGTAGAGACTCTGCCACTAAAGAGAGATGGGGATGAGGTTGGCTGCTATAAGTGTAGATATTGCAACGACTGACTCTCAAAGACTGACCCAGTTGCTCTACGGCGACTTGAAAAATCTGTTGCGGATCAAGGGAAGAGCGAATTTCACGGGTGATTCGTCCTAGGAGTAAGGAGCGTTGAAGTTGGCTTTTTAAGATGTCTTTTGCCTGTTGATGCTCTGTAATATCGCGATACTGCCACAGATGTCCCCGATATTCTTCCTCAACATGAATTGGAATATAATCTCGCTCAAAAACGCGACCGTCAACAAGGGTTAACTGTTCTCCTGCCACTACTTCTTGTGCGACTAAGAGGCGAGCAACCCCCTCTACAAATTTCTCCGGTTCAGTAAATAATCTTTTCGATTGCTCTGCTGATCGAGAACAATCTGTTCCCAGCAAAGCACTGGCGGGAGCGTCAATTCCGAACATTTGACAAAACTGCTGGTTGACCAAGGCAATCTGTCGGAACTCGTCTTCCACTATGACTCCCGCTTGCAAGTTCTCAATCAAAGCACTCAAACGGGAACTGGTGGTCTGCAATCGCGCTTGAGTTTGCTTTAAGGCAGTGATATCAATTCCGACAGAGACAATTCCTTGCCTATTTTGGTATTTGCGCGCTACCAAAAGATAATAGCGAGGTGCTCCTGCCATTTGGGTCATAATTTCGCAGGTCATTTCTCGCTGGTTAGTTGCAGCGAAGTCTCGAATCGCTTGTGCAAATTCTGAACTATTGCCAATGAAGCCGACTTCTTGCCCAATAAAATCATGGACTGATAAGTTCAATGCCTCGGCTAGTCTCTGGTTGACACCGATATAACGGCAATGACAGTCCATCCAAGAAATCAAACCCGGTACTGCATCCAAAACAGCGCGTAGTTGCTCTCTCGCTTCTTGAGCATTTTGGATATCCCAATTGACACACTCTTGCGCCAAGGCAGGTGATCGCATATTTTCTTGATTGATCGTTTCTCCCTTGGCTTCCCCTTGAGGTTGTTCTTGAGCTAAAGATTCGACTTGTTTGACTTCTACTAAAATTGCGCCGTTTCCCAGTTCAATCCCCGCTTGGCTATAGTGGCAATGGAGGCGAAGGAGATGATTTTTAATGAAAAATTCCCGTGTCTCGGTAATGATTTCTCCAGTCTTGAGTCGCTCTTGGTAACAAAGATAGTGATCGTATTTTTCTGGAAACAGGTGGTCTTGGCTTTTCAGCAATTGTTCTAGGTTTTCAACCTGCCATAAACGAAGGGTCGCGTCATTTGCCCACCGCAATTGCTTCTGAGTCAAATCAAAAATCCAAATTGGAGTCGTTAACCTGTTCAGGACTTCTAATTTTCCGAAACTCCAAGTTTTGTTGCGGTCAGTGCTCATAAATTCGGGACTAAGTGGGAATAATGTGAAATGGGGTGAGGTTCGACTGATTAGATTCTAGACAGAAGATTGGGAAGTTGACTGGAAACGTGAAAATTCTTCATTGGCTCGGCGATCAGGAAATGGGAGGCATCAAAACCGTTTTGGATAGCCAAACTGATTCTGATTTAACACAAAAGTATGAGATTCATGTCAGTAGCGGTCAAGTTTACCCGTTACTTCAGCAATGGCAACCTCAGATGCTAGTTATTCATAAAGCCTCGAATTGGCGGTGGCTTTTGAATTTATTCTGGCTGCGATCGCGCTTTCGGCAATTAAAAATTATTATTCAAGAACATCACTATTGCCAGGGCTTTGAACAATTTAATGTTCCTTTTCCCAACCGCTTTCGCCTGATGTTGCGTTTTTCTTATGCTTTAGTTGATCGTGTTGTTGCCGTTTCCCATGAACAAGGTCGTTGGTTAGAAGCCAATCAACTCCTTTCTGCCAAAAAACTCACTGTGATTCCCGCCAGCAGAAACTTAGATCAGTTATTAACCTTACCGTTACATACCGCTTCTTTTCCTCTACGCTTAGGCGCTTATGGTCGCTTTTCGTCTCAGAAGGGATTTGATATTTTAATTCGGGCAATGCGGGAGATTCAAGATGTACCAGTCACCCTTAAATTAGGAGGAATCGGGAGTCAGGAAGCAGAATTAAGACAGTTAGCCCAAGGATTGCCGAATGTTGAATTTGTGGGCGCGGTGAAAGATGTTCCGGCTTTTCTCAAAAGTCTTGATGCGGTTGTAGTTCCTTCGCGATGGGAACCTTGGGGCTTAACCTGTTTAGAAGCAAAAGCAGCCGGAAAGCTGGTTTTCGTCTCTGATGTGGATGGCTTAAAAGAACAAGCCCAAGACCACGGCATATTGCTTCCGGTGGGTGATGTGGAAAAGTGGGCAAGCGCGATCGCGCAACTTCCTCATCTCGATTGCCAAACTTTAGGGCAAAAAGCACGCTCATCCGTACAAAAGGCTTGGCAACAGCATCTTTCCGCTTGGGAACAACTGTTCACAGAATTACTTTCAGAATAAAGAGTTTGTTATCTTAAAAAAAAACAGATGATCCACTTGATACTTGATTTGTGAACAAACGCGCTCAGGGCAAACAATATGGTTTTGGAAACTGAACAATCTGCCCTTCCCCCTCGTGAGTGGAAACAGGAAAAGCGTAAATCTTGGCGTTGGTTACGCTACGGAGTGATTTTTATTGCGACCAATAGTGCGATTTGGCTCGGCGCGATCGCTGCTTTAGAAGCGATTCCTCCTAGTTACACCAGTGAGTGGATCTTGATTCTGCCGGGGGCGGGTGCTGGGGCAAGTGTTAATCTGCAAGATATTGGTCAAACCTCTTCTGCAACCAGTTCTCCCTATGCGGGAAGCGAACTTAGCCCGAAAGTCACCTACAAAATGATTGCTGGCAGTCGTCCGGTTTTACAAGTCGCTGCCAGTGATTTAGATCTTACTCGTGAGGAGTTTGGAGAACCGCGCATTAAACTGGTGGATCAAACTTCACTAATGTATTTTGAGATTGCAGGCGGAAGTCCCACAGAAGCACGGGAAAAAGCGATCGCGCTGGATCATGCGTTTCGGCAACAACTGCAACAAGCCCGGGCGGATGAACTGGCAAGACGAGAAGAAGGCTATCGTTCCGCCATTGAACGGTTTCAGAAGAAAGTTGAGACCGCGCGATCGCGCCTGGTGGAATATCAATCTCAGTCTGGTGTCGTTTCCAATGCTCAATTTGAAGAACTTGCCCTGACCATTGAACGACTGCGACAACAGCAAGCTGAACTCCTCGCCCAGCAAGAAGGCGCAACCACCAGAGCCTCTCGTCTCGCGGAAAACATGGAGATTTCCCCAGAACTCGCAGCCGATGCCTTTATCCTGCAAAACGATCAGCAATTCCAAAAGCATTTAGCCGACTATTCCCAAGCAGAAGCAACTCTCTCCACTTATCTGTCTCGTTGGGGGGTTAATCATCCCCGTGTTATCAAAGAAAGAACCAAACGCGATGCAGCACGGGAAGCCATGCTGGAACAAGGAAAAGCCCTCATCGGAGAAGAAGAAGAAAAAATCTTGCGTTTTATCAATCTTAATCCTGAAGATAACCAACGGGGAACTCTATTTCGAGACTTGATTTCCAGTCGGGTGCGCCAAGCCGAAATTACCTCCCAAGCCCAAGCCCTAAAAAACCAAATCCAGCAACTCGAAGCGCAACTTTCAGGCTTATCCGAACAAGTGGCAACCTTAGGGGAACTGAAGCGGGATTTACAAATCGCAGAAGCCGAGTTTAGTTCTGCCCTGGCAAGTTCTAATATTGGCAATTTAGATATTTATGCCTCTTATCCCTTAGTACAAATGTTAGCAGCGCCAACATTACCGGAAGAACCCACCTTTCCTAGTAAAAAGTTTATCTTTTTAGGGGCAGGGGCAGGAACATTTTTTATTTCCACTGCTTTAATCTTGCTATGGCTAAGGAAACCCTTACTCCAGAAAATTTTGAAGAGCGTCTAATCTGGATTGCCATTGTTTGGACGTATGCGTTTTATTTAGTAGGCGGACTGTATGTTTTAGGTCCGGTTTTAGCGTGGATTCTCTTTTTCTATCTTGCGCTCAAATTATTTTTACAACAAGATGATCTTCCCCCAGAAAAAAAGATTCGTATTCCTTTTGGGGTTTGGGTTTGGATTATCGCAATGTTGGTTATGGAAGTGGCGTTAATCGCGGGTCATTTTAATTTTGACTTGGGAATGGCAAAAACCATTAAATCTTCCATTGGTTGGGCAAAAGGATGGGCATTAATGGCAATTTTTCCGCTCTTAGGTTGCTTACAAATCCGTCCTCAAATCCTGTATCGAGCAGCTTGTGTGCTTTGTTTCCAAACCATTCTCTTGTTCCCCATCTTTTTCCTTGCCTACCTGCTGAATCTCCCTGAAACGCCCTTTGTTTCTCCCCTCCAAGCCATTGGTGGTCCTGGTCCCGAATTTTTCGCGCTTAGTTTGTATGAAATTGACCCCAGTAGCGGAACCCCCCGTTGGCGACTGTTTACCCCCTGGGCACCCGCTTTAGGATTTGTTGCCAATATCTACTTTATTTTTGCCCTGAAAGAAACCGATCCAAAATGGCGCTGGTTTGGGCTAGTTGGCAGTGTCATGATGTGTTTAATTTCTCAGTCGCGACTGGCGTTAGTGGCGTTAGTTTCTGTGGCGATGATAACGTGGGGTTTAAGCCGTCTGACGCGACCGTTTCTGCTGTTTTTAATTGGATTTGCTTCTACCATTAGCGGAGTTTTTGCCCCCATGATGATTCAATTTGCAGACAGTTTTTGGGAAGCCTTCAAAGCAGCACGGGCGGATTCCACACGGGTTCGGAACACATTGGGTCGCATTGCCTTAGAACGATGGCGGAATGAAGCGCCGATTTGGGGTCATGGCATTGTTGAACGCGGTCCCCATTTAGTGGAATATATGCCCATTGGGTCTCATCACAGTTGGTACGGTTTGCTATTTGTGAAAGGATTAGTGGGATTTTTAGCGTTAGCAATACCGATGGTGTGGAGTTTCCTAGAGATGGTCGTCAAAGGACAAGCCAGTTCCATTGCGCGGGTAGGACTCAGCATCGTTCTGATTTTATTCCTCTACACTTTTGGCGAAAATCTAGAAATTCTTGCTTATTTATTTTGGCCCGGTTTAGTTCTGCTGGGAATTGCTTTTAAAGAACCGCTACGGAATCCCTTTGTCCGTCATCATAAGGAAGAATAAAAATCTTCCTCAATCGTGAGTGGTGTTTCTGTTAATCCGCGATTAATAAAGGTAACCAAGAAATCAGCTTTTAGTTTTGGCAAGCAAACACTTTCCTCTATTTTTTGATATGTCCCATTAACAAGATGATAAAAAGTAATTTCATTGTCGTTCCAAAACCAAACTTCCTTGACTTTTAAGGATTGATACTTTTCCAAATCCGCCACACCACCGCTTGTATAAGTAACTTCCACTGCTAAATCGGGAATTAATTGATCTGTTTCAAAAGCAAAGCTATGATCGGGTTCTTTTCCGGCTAAAGGAGGATTTTTTAAAGTCGTCGCCCCCATTGGAAAATAAGCTAACTGATACTTGCGACAGTAAGTTTTAATTAAACCATTGATCACCTCGGCTACCCTCTCATGATTTTTACTGGGAGACACAATTGTTATTACTCCATTCAAATAAGAGATGCGATAGCCAAAATCTTCTTCAGTTAACCTTTCATAATCCTCCCAAGTCATACCAGAGAGACTCAGAGTTTGATCCCCATGACTTGCGCGATCGCGATCGAGGGGAAGATTCAATAAATCGGTGAACACGACTAACTTTCCCTAGCATTGATGGTTCTAATCATAATCCACATTCGGCACCTTTACCTGTCACCTGAGAGGATAGGAGTATGCTAACCTACTGTTGCAACCAAGCCGATAAATCTTCGATCGCGCTGAAATCCAGCAGGGCTTCTGCTAAAGATTCGGTTTGTTCAAGGTTAAGCTGCTCAATTTGAGCTTTGATTGGTGCAGGAACTTCTCCAAATCGACGGGATAATAATCGTATTACCAGCGATCGCGCCTCCTCTTCACGGGCTTCTTCTTTCACTTCTCGATAAAACCGTGTTTGGTTAAAAGGAACTAGCTCAACCATTCTCCTTACCTCATCTTTATTTTAGAGTAATCCAAGAAAAAAGTCATCCGAAAGCTACTTTGTTTGATGAGTTGACGACGCACTTGAGCAGCACTGAGGCGAGTATATAGTCGTTCACTTTTTAAGGTGGGGTCGGCTTGAGTTTCTGGGTCAACTATCGAGCGCATGTCTTGGCATAAATTCGGGAGTTTTGATTCGACTCACTTGCGTCCTCGACGATGAAAAGCATCTTCAATCGCTTTCCCACTCGTTAATTCTTTCATCCCTTTCCGGATGGTGCCACGATTCCATCCCAGTTCCCTTTCGGCTCGGGTTTGACCTCCGACTCCCAACTCTTTGACGATTTTAGCCATCAACTGACGGCGTTCGCTGCCCTTTAATTGTTGCGCTGTTTCTTTCAATAGAGATTTCAGGAAATCGGTGAGTTCAATTCAATTGGGTTTGCGTTCATCAGCCTTTCATCGATCCATGAATGATATCCCCTTGATTATAGTCGGATAATTTATTTATTGCAGTACTCTATGTCAGAAATTCTTTCCCAGGAGTGACAAAAGAGGGTTATATGGTCAAGTTTGGATAATTGCCCAAACTTTTGTCCAAGCAAGATGGTATAGAAGAATTGATGAGCTTAAATGTCAATAAACTTCCCTTTTATCAAAGAGGCTTGAGAGCCATGAAAATTATACAGCAAGGGCTTTAGACTCGTTGTCACCCCGTGAGGCAGTTGACACTACGGTATGAGATTTTGCCTGATCATCATCCGCTTTCCAGATTTTATCCACCGAGCGATCAAGGGCGCCAAATATATTGCTCGCTGTTAAAAACATGAGCAGGAATCCAATCACACCTGCCGTGATACTTTGATTATTCAATTTCAATAAGGTTCCTCTCACTAGACCAACGGCTTCTGGAGGGAGAGAATCCTGAGTAAATGCAAGTATCTTGGAGAAAATATGGGTGTTTGGTCCCAGCAAGAATCCTAAAATACTAGCAATCACTAAAAAAATAGAAAATAGAGAAAATAGAGCATAGTAAGAGAGTGCCGCTCCCATCTCTAAACATTGATCTTTTTGCCATTTCAGAAAAGTTTTGATCAATAGTTGAGTGGATCGACAAGGAAGAATTTTAGTTTTAAAGAAGTTGATCATTGGAAGAAGTAATAAAGATAATTAAACCAATATTCGGCAAGTAAAAAAAGTACGGAAGATGATACCCTGATTCTTATAGGTAGGAACTTCTGGTGAAATTGTTGCCCAATTTAAAGCTACTGAAACAGTGCAATCAGGGTAAATCGCAATCTTGCTCAGAGAAAAATTAGGTGTCTGGAGATAGGGCGTGATCGTTCAAAACAAGAATAGGTTCAATGGTTTAGTCAGATTTGGTGTGCAAGGAATTTGGCTTCTTTCTCTCGCTTTTTCATCTGTTGCGGCACAAGCACAACCAACCTTGAATCATATAGAATCATTTCCTGTGGCTCAAGAAACTGATGAGCTAAGAAAGGAAAAAAATGCATCGCAAGTGCTGAAAGTTGGCGTTGGTGGCACACCTCCCTTTCTGATTCAACGAGGAAATGATAATTTTCGTGGAATTGTGATTGATCTCTGGGAAGAAATCGCTTTTATCAATAATTTTGAGTATGAATTGAGTTTGTACACAGAAACTCAAGATGCGCTAGATGCGGTTGCTACAGGTGAGTTAGATTTATTGGTCGGACCTTTTACCATTACCGCTGAACGGTTACAAGAAGTTAACTTCACGCAACCTTTTTTCGTTTCTAGTTTGGGAGTCGTTGTTCAACAAGGATCCCCAACCATTTGGAATCGTGTCAGACCCTTCTTTACCAAGGCAGCGCTTTCTTCTGTCGGGGCATTGCTCATTTGCTTGTTTTTAGTCGGTAATGGGATATGGTTGGCGGAACGTCGTCAAAACCCAGAGCAATTTCCGAGACACTATCTCCGTGGTGTCGCCAGTGGCATGTGGTTTGCCTTGGTTACTCTGACAACAGTTGGTTACGGTGATCAGACGCCGAAAACTTCTTACGGGCGGTTGATTAGTGGCATCTGGATGCTGATTTCGCTCATTGCTGTCTCCTCTCTCATTGGAGGCTTAGCATCTGCATTTACGTTAGCCCTGTCAGAGCTTCCAGCAGATCGCTTAACTCAGCCAGAAGACATGCGAGGGAAACGGATGGCTGTGGTGACCGGAACAACGGGGGAAACTTGGGCGGCGGAGTATCAGGCAAAACTAGTTCAATGCTCTAGCTTAGAAGAGGCCATTTCACTGGTGGTTGAAGGAAAAACCGATGGCGCGATTTTTGGCCGTCCCACTCTTGAATACTATTTATCCCAGCATCTTGATGTCCCGTTACAACTTGTTGATTTCAGGATTAATGAAGAAAATCTTGGCTTTGTCTTACCGCATGATAGCCCCCTTAGCGTTCCGCTTAACCTAACAATTGTCAAATTTAGGGAAGATGGCACCCTCAACAGTATTACTGATCGCTGGTTACGGGGGATTAATTCTGCCACAGAGTCTCCATAGATATACATTAAGTAGGAATTTCCTTGATAAAAGGTTGATCAGAAGCCGCCCAACGCTGAAAGTTTCCCCCATAGCCTGCCTTCGGATAGCGGTGATAGTATTCTTTTAATTTTTGGGTGTGATTTTCATTGTTTAAAAGTGCATCCGCGATCGCGACGGTCAGAACTGTATCATCAGTAAACCAACTTTCCGGCTGAAAAAGCGGAAACGATTTGGTCTTGATATTGTTCAGGGGAAATTCATAAATTGAACCAATAATATCCCCAGTAATTGCCCCTAAAACCATAAATAGAATTCTGTTTTTTCCTCTTTATGTTCTTTGTGTCTTTGTGGTTATATCCCAATTAGTGTTAGCTTCTCTCTTGCCTAAAATTCTTAGAGTAATCCAAGAAAATGATCATCCAGTAGCTATAGGCTGCTTAGGGAAATTTCAAGACATTATGGATGGTTTATTTGTTGCAGCACTCTTAATGATGATCATGATTCCTAAACCCAATAAAACCCAATTTAACCAATTTCCCCAACGAACATATAATGTCTTTGTTTGTTGTTTGTAAATCGTCCCCAGATGGGTTTGATATTCATTCATGTCGGATAACCACAAGGTATTGCCTCGCGGATCGACAATGGCGGAATACCCCGTATTGGTGGCGCGAACCATTGCGCGATCCGTTTCAATGGCGCGCATGATATCTTGAGCATGATGTTGGGCGGGCATGGTTTCACTATAGTGAGCATCATTGGAAGCACTGAGAATAAATTCGCCGCCATTGGCAGCTTGACGGCGGAAGTGTTCGCCATAAGCCGACTCGTAACAGATGCCAACAATTGCTTGACTGAAGGGCGTGAGAAACGTTTGATCCGGATCTCCTTTCGCTAAATGCGAGTCGAGAGGAGAGAGGCGGTTAATCACTTTTCCTAACCAGTCCTCGAAAGGGATATATTCTCCTAAGGGGACTAGCTTGACTTTATCAAACCGACTCAGAGTTTCTCCGTTGGCACCAATGCTGTATAAACTGTTCGTCATCCGCCCTTGTTTCCTGCCAAATGCCCCGACCCATACCGGAACGCCTTCCTCTAAAATCGCTTGATAGAAGGAACTACGCTGATTCACTTGTTGTCTCCACTGGAAGGGCAAGGCAGTTTCTGGGGTGAGAATGGCTTCAGCACCGGCTTGGGCAAGGTTAATATATCCTGTGGTGTAACCATCGATCGCTTTGCGCCAACCTTCGGGATAGAGTTTAATGGTATTCGGAATATTCCCTTGAATAATGCCAACGCGGATCGCTTGGTTTTGAGAGGTTTCCACGGGTTGCAGATAGAGTAACCAACCGGCAAGATGTAAAGTGACTAACAGCGCGATCGCCCAAAGGGCGCTGCCAGAGGCAATCGCGCCTTTCATCAACCCGCCAGCTAGACGAGACGAATTCCTTCCATAGTTGAGGAGGATCGCTTCGGCAACTAAGCCATTAAAGCCAACAATTGCTGCGGTAACCGTCGTGGTTCCAGAAATAGAAAGCAGCTGCAGAATTGGAAGATTATAGGGACTTTGGGTGAAAGCGAAGGTTGTCCAATGGAGGGGCGTATAACTCCAGAGGGTTTCTAAACTGCACCAGAGAGTCACTCCAATAACAACTCGTTGTAAGGGATGATACAGCCAACGATTTAAAAATATCATTG
This sequence comes from Cyanobacteria bacterium GSL.Bin1, assembly GCA_009909085.1. NCBI lineage: Bacteria > Bacillati > Cyanobacteriota > Cyanobacteria bacterium GSL.Bin1. The sequence continues at coordinate 42,353 of JAAANX010000037.1, forward strand.
CCAACGACCATACGGTGACTAAAACACTTCCCCAAACGATCAAAATAACCCAACAAGCAATTGCAATCAGCAAACTGTTGAACCAGGGAACGCCCATCCAAGTCATCGGGTGTACGCCCGTAATCCAAAAGAGAGTCACTCCGTAATAACCGATCGCGAAAGTGAGGGCGGGTATAATTTGTTTAATCTGGAAATGCTGTTGCTGAATGACCCAGATCCATAACGGAACAAAAGCAATCCAGGCGAAAAACCAAGCATTGACTGGATCGCAAGTTATTCCCATCAAAATGCCTGCAAAAAGGCAAATCAGCCAGGGAAAGGGGAATGGACTCAGTTTTTGCGATATTTTCGGCAACATTATTCTCCTCTATTTAAAAAAATTAGGTATTATGGATTAGGGAACGTTTTAGTCAGATTTGACTGACGCTTTGCCCTTGCTTCCTAAGGGGGAAGTCAATTTTTATATTTTAGTTTAGAAGGTTAGCCTTCTATTAATTTATTATTGCTTCTATTCCGTTGAAAAATTTATTACTTATTGCCTCTAAATGTCTCTAATTATCTTCATTTTATTTAAGCGTAATTTTTATCTAACTAACGGCTTTTGCTGCCAGTGATAGCAATTGGGCTTACCACTTTTATTATGTATTAATTCCCTGGCACAGTTGAGCTTCTGTTGAGTCTAGATTAAATCTAGGGATATTAGAAGCATGAAGAACTCTGCTTTTGCTGGGCAAATTGCTTAGCGGAAGTAAGATTTTACAGTTACTAGATTGTGCTCAATTTATTGTAAATATTTAGTGTTTTTGTTATGAATTGTAATCCGAACCGTCTCTCAATTTTTGTGGACGGAAATAATATGTTTTATGCTCAACAAAAAAATGGCTGGTTTTTTGATCCGAGGCGTGTCTTAGACTACTTTAAAAATGAACCGACGATTAGTTTTGTCAATGCGTTTTGGTACACCGGATTAAAAGATTCTCAAGATCAAAGAGGCTTTCGTGATGCCTTGATTAGTTTAGGTTATACAGTACGGACAAAAATCTTAAAGGAATATTATGATGATGTCTCGGGGCGCTATTCCCAAAAGGCAAATTTAGATATAGAAATTGTTATTGATATGTTTAACACGGTTGAGCAGTATAACCGTGTGATCTTATTTAGCGGGGATGGCGACTTTGAACGCGCGATTGAGTTGTTACGGTCAAAAAATACGCATATTACGGTTGTCTCCACTGAAGGCATGATTGCACGGGAACTGCGCAATGCAACTGACCGCTATATTGACCTGAATGATATTCGAGAAAGTATCGAGAAAATCGATTAAAATTGAAGATCAAACAGTGTGCTTAATTGTTAGAAAATAATCTATGAGTAACGAACGCGATCGCATTATAATATTCGATACAACACTGCGCGATGGTGAACAATCTCCGGGGGCAACATTGAATGGAGATGAAAAATTAACGATTGCTCGCGCTTTGTCTCGCTTAGGCGTTGATGTCATTGAAGCGGGGTTTCCTTACTCCAGTGTGGGGGATTTTGAAGCGGTGAAAGCCATTGCCGAAACGGTTGGAACCTCTGATGGTCCAACCATTTGTGCCTTAGCCAGAGCAATGGAAAATGATATTAAAGCCGCCGGGGAAGCCATTGCCCCAGCCGCAAAAGGACGAATTCATACCTTTATTGCTACCTCTGATATTCATTTGCAATATAAGCTACGGAAGACGCGGGAACAAGTGCTAGAAACTGTGCCCAAAATGGTGGAGTATGCCAAAACCTTTACCGATGATGTGGAATTTTCTGCAGAAGATGCAGGACGGTCTGATCCGCAATTTTTGTATCAAGTGGTAGAAAGCGCGATCGCGGCTGGCGCAACCACAATTAATATTCCTGATACTGTTGGCTATACCACACCTGAAGAATTTGGCGCTTTAATCCGTGGCTTAAAAGAAAACGTCCCCAACATCGAACAAGCGATTATCTCTGTTCACGGACACAATGACCTCGGCTTAGCGGTGGCAAACTTCCTCTCTGCGATTCAAAATGGCGCAAGACAGTTAGAATGCACTATTAACGGGATTGGAGAACGCGCTGGCAATGCTGCCCTTGAAGAATTAGTAATGGCACTCCACGTCCGCCGTCAATTCTATAATCCTTTTTTGGGACGAGAACCGGAGTCGGAAGAACCGTTAACCAGCATCAACACCAAAGAAATTTACAAAACCTCCCGCTTGGTGTCTAACCTCACCGGAATGCCGATTCAACCGAATAAAGCTGTTGTCGGTGGCAATGCGTTTGCCCACGAATCTGGGATTCACCAAGATGGCGTTCTTAAGCATAAGCAAACCTATGAAATTATGGATGCCGAATCCATTGGTTGGACCAGTAACCAAATTGTTCTCGGGAAGCATTCAGGACGCAATGCCTTTGGCAGCCGTCTGCGAGATTTAGGTTATGAACTCTCAGAAACTGAATTGAACAAAGCTTTTTTGCGCTTTAAAGACCTAGCCGATAAGAAAAAAGTGGTCACCGATTGGGATCTCGAAGCGATTGTCAACGACGAAACCCAACAAGCCCCCGATATCTTTGGTTTAGAGTTAGTGCAAGTGTCTTGTGGGGATCATGCCCGTCCTACGGCTACGGTGACTATTCGCACGCCCGAAGGGGAAGAATTAACTGATGCCGCGATCGGAACCGGTCCCGTGGATGCGGTTTATGAAGCCATTAATCGGGTGGTTAAAGTTCCCAACGAATTGATTGAGTATTCGGTTAAATCAGTAACGGCTGGGATTGATGCGATTGGCGAAGTGACCATTCGCTTGCGCCATGAAGGAAAGGTTTACTCCGGTCATTCAGCGAATACAGATGTCATTGTCGCTTCCGCACAAGCCTATATTAATGCCCTCAACCGTCTTTCTGCTTCCTTGCAAGAAGGGAATAAATTAAATCCGCAAACCGCAACAGCTATCCAGTAAATGTAATGACTAGTAACCAGTAATCAGACAGGATAATTAACAATTGATGATTGATTGGTTATTAGTCAGAGATTACGCCTTCCTCAACCGCAGAAAGAAGTGCGACCCAAGCGGAACTTGGAAAGCGCACCTTGCGGCACGGAAGGCGCCTGTCCTCACGCTTAGCTCCGGCGACCGTTGGTCAAAATCGGACTTGTTTCAAATCATTTTGGCGATCTCGGTCTAAGTGATATTTCTTAAATTTGGCATAATTTATTTATTTATACGTAAATCATATTATGATGTACGTAATTTTTTCAGCTCCTAATTCAAGCGACTGCATTAAGATCAAAGTATTTTCTTGAGCCAATTCCTGTAGCATCATGATCATGAAACGCCTTTCTACTCATCTCAACCACTCTACAGCGAACAATGATGATCCAACTCAACTCAAACAAGCAGAAGAAAGCTGGCAATACTTAGAACAAATGCCTCTAGACCTGTTAGAACAAAAAATGGATGAGTTAGGACAATCATTGCAACAAGCAATTGATTTTGTTCGTGACCAAGAAGAGGAAGTTCTTGAAAAATTAGAGGAAATCGACAAATTACGAGAAAAATTGGATACTGCTACGGGTGAAGAACACACGGCAGTCCTGGATGAATTACTTGAGGAAGAAAATCGTTGTCACCTTTTAGCGAAAACCCTGATTGGTCAGCGCCGTACATTAGATACACTCAAAGGCACGTTAAACAAATATCAACAAATTTTCTTGAAACGGAAAAGAGAAACAATATTTCAGCTCGATCAACAAGGACTAAATTTTTATGCGGTTGGTAGTGAACCCTCTAATTTCTCTCAGGGGAAACGAACACGCAAATTTATCTTGTCCTACCCAGTACTTTATACAGCCTCAGCAGCACTGATTTTCTTGTTGACATTACCGAGTGCGATTCTTCGGGTTCCACCTTTGTCAATCTTGCAAGCATTAGGCGATCAACAAGGTCGAGAGGCAGTATTGTCAGGCGATAGTAGAAAATTGCAAAATTACTTGAGAGAAATAAAACTCCAAGAAAAACGCGATCGCGATTTGTAAAATTAGCTTCCTCCTTGCTCAAGAAAAATCTGTTTGTTTGGGATGAGTCCTTTTCTGAAACTAAAAAAACCGATCATCAAAGTTACATCGATTCTGCTGTTACACCAAAGATCAGCAATACTCAAAAAGAGACTTTCTCAATCGGGAAGAGATAAATTTTTTTGGGAAATAAAGAATATTCTTGTTAAAATCACAACAAGTTACCGGATGTGAATTCTTTATGGAAGAACAATTTTCTTCTCCTCTCGGTTCAGTTGTGGGTGGTTCTCTTACAGAAGGATTAGAAGTGCGACTCCATCCTGATGTGTCAGTAGAAGAAATGCGAGTCGGGAAATTTTTAGTTGTCCAAGGAACGCGATCGCGCTTTTTCTGTCTCCTCACCGATGTGTCTTTAGGAACTTCAAGTAGTCGGATTGTCTCGGATCCCCCCTCACCAGGAGATGATTTACTGCGACAAGTCTTAGCAGGAAGCAGTACGTACGGAACCATTGAACTCTCTCCCATGTTGATGTTCACCGATCCGGAGGGAAAGAAAACGCTACCCAAGCCACAAGAACAGAACGGGAAAAGTCCGCTCGCATCCTATCAAGCCCAGACGAGTACGGATATGGAACTGTTACCGGTGAAGACGATTCCCAGTCATTTTAGCCAGGTTCATGAAGCGAGTGAAGCCGATTTTCGGGCGGTATTTGGTTGGGAAGATGACCCGATGCGAAAAAACTTTTCGGTGGGACAACCTTTAGATATGGAGGTTCCCATTTGTCTCAACTTAGAAACCTTTGTGGAACGCAGTAACGGGATTTTTGGGAAATCCGGAACGGGAAAATCCTTTCTCACCCGCCTATTACTCTCTGGAATTATCCGCCAACAAGCGGCGGTCAATCTCATTTTTGATATGCACTCGGAATACGGGTGGGAAGCAATTCAAGAAGGAAAAGGTTTTAATACCGTTAAAGGATTGCGGCAACTCTTTCCCGGACAAGTCGAAATTTATACCCTCGATCCAGACTCCACGAAACGCCGCGGCGTGAATGACGCCCAAGAACTCTATCTCAGTTATGACCAAATTACCATTGAAGACCTACGCTTAGTGGGACAAGAATTAGGGTTATCGGAAGCGGCGCTAGACAATGCCCAGATTTTATATTCCGAGTTTGGGAAACACTGGATTACGCAACTGATTACGATGAGTAATGAGGAAATCCAGGAATTTTGTGAACAGAAGCAGGGACATAAAGGGTCAATTAGTGCACTGCAACGGAAATTAATGCGCCTAGAGGGCTTAAAATATATCCGATCCACTTGTCCTCACAACTACATCGATCAAATTCTACAATCCTTAGATGCCGGTAAGCACGTCGTTGTCGAGTTTGGGTCGCAATCGAATATGTTGTCCTATATGTTGGCGACCAACATGATTACACGGCGCATTCACGCTTCTTATGTGAAAAAATCCGAGGACTTTCTTCAATCCAAAAATCCAAGCTTACGTCCCCGCCAACTGGTGATTACGATTGAGGAAGCTCATCGCTTCCTGGATTCAGCAACGGTTCAGCAAACCATTTTTGGCACGATCGCGCGGGAAATGCGTAAATATTTTGTCACCCTACTTGTCGTCGATCAACGTCCTTCTGGCATTGATCCTGAGGTGATGTCACAAGTGGGAACCCGTGTCACCTGTTTACTTAACGATGAAAAAGATATTGATGCCATTTTTACCGGCGTTTCGGGTGGGGCTAACCTGCGATCTGTTCTAGCGAAATTGGATTCCAAACAACAAGCCTTAATTTTAGGTCACGCTGTCCCCATGCCAGTGGTTGTGCGAACCCGTGCCTTTGATCAAATCTTCTACGCAGAAATTGCCGATCCCGATTGGCAAGAAATGGATAATCAGGAATTATTTGAAGCCGCCGACGCAGCAAAAGCCGATTTAGGGTTTTAAAGTTTTGCTTTGACCAACGGTCAAAGCAGGCGCCTTCCTCAACGGAAGGCGTAATCTTTGACCTTAAGTTTCATGGAAGCGGGTGGTGCCATCGTTAAACCCCGCCGAGTCGGTTGGAGAGGACGGGAACGGGTTAAGGTAAACTCAAAGTTGTGTAATAGCGTTGCAACGCCTAGCTTGAGTTCCATCATTGCCAGGGCTGAGCCAATACAGCGCCGATGACCCCCACCAAACGGCAAGTATTCATGAGGGGCATATTGATGGTTCAAAAACCGCTCTGGGCGAAATTGCTTGGGATCAGGATAGAGATCGGACCGTTGGTGAATAATGTAAGTGGCTGGCATGAGCGCCGTACCGGCAACAAAGGAATATCCAGCGATTGACATGGGTTCGTGCAACACTCGCACAAATGTTGTTGGTGTAATCGGATAAATCCGCAGTGTTTCTTGACAAACCGCTGTTAAATAAGGCAGTTGGGTAATCGCAATTGGATCGGGTGCCGATCCGAGCGTTGCCAATTCCGCCCGGAGTTGGGTTTCCACTTCCGGTATGTAATGAATCCAGTACAGCATCCAAACCAAGGCGGAAGTCGTTGTTTCATGTCCGGCTAAGAGTAAGGTGACCAGCTCATCATGGAGTTCTGCATCACTCATCCCTTCCCCATTTTCATCTCTGGTTTGGAGGAGGAGCGTCAAGATATCAGTTTTTTCCTCGGGGTTAGCGTCTGGTTGCTCCAAAAATTGACGGCGATCACGAATTTCCTCGTAAATTAACTGTCGTAACTGTTCCCGTAAGCGGATAAATCTTCCCCAAGGACTCCAAGCCCCCCAATCTTTCTGGAGAAAGGGGAAAAACAAAAAGCTGGAACTAATTGGATAAGCAAAGGCGTCCAGCATCGTGCTCATCCGATGTTGAATTTGCGATAATCGCTCCCCTTCCCGCAGACCGAAAACAGCTTGCAGCATCACACCTAAGGTTAGGTCTTGCATTGGAGGACGCGCCACAATCGACTGACCGGGTTGCCAGGTCGCACTTACTTTTCGGGTAATGTCACAGATGAGCTGCCCGTAAGCCCGCAGGCGTTCACCATGGAACGAAGGCATCAAGAGTTTGCGTTGTCGCTGATGAGGCTGACCATCAAGCAGTAAGATGGAGCGATCGCCGACCATTGCCCGCAGGATACCATTGTTTTGCCCCGTTATCACTTGAGTGGAATCTAAAGCAAAGATTTCTTGCACCAAATTGGGGTCGCCCACATAAACTAGTGGTGGCGAAGTCTCCCCGCCAATTTTAAACACGGGACCATATCGCCGAACATTGTCCTCCATGTAAGCCGTTGGCTGAAGAATCAGGCGCAACAGTCGCAATGTCCGTCGTAGACCTTTCCCTTTCGGACCGTCAATTTCTTGATGTTCGGAGTGATTGATTTGGGTAGCCATCTTTACAAACTTTGTCATCATTATCAATCTATAGCAGTTCTGAATTAGGAAAATTGCTTTACTATTGAAAATCTTTTTTACTATTTCGACTGCTATGCGCGATCGCGGGAAAGATAAAGTCCCCAATATTGGCAAGCGACCCCGCGTCGGTGCAAGACGCAAGGGAATATTGTACAACCTTCGTAACAGAGTAAAAAATCCCGATCGCGCCAAGAAAAAATCCCACACTATCTCTCTTTTATCACTCTAGGCAGAAGAATAATGAAAACTATCCCAACAATCAACTAAACTGCTTAAACAATCGAACTCATTCATGATTGCAATTAATCTGGGGAAACCTAAAGAAAGTTGTGGAATTGGAAAAACTTCAAGCCATCGTAAAATTAAATTAAAACTAATCAATGGTTGTAGAATTAAACGAAGGTTATTGAGCCACTTGCTCCGTCCTTACGCTGAGGAAACTTGACTCGCGGGCGGTGCGCTTTTCCAACCTTTTTCTTCATCCCACCAATCATGATTTTGGAACTTCTCTTCCACAGGAGAAACCAAGGGGTTCAAAATTTCACTATGGAGAGATATCATCAGGTAAGCCGACATAACGAGTTGCCACCACTTTTCAATATAAGAATAATCAGTGACCCGATAATCAGCCCAACCTAATTCACTTTTACTTTGTTTAAAGCCATACTCAACCCAAGTTCGGATTTGATAAATTTTTCCGACATCTTTATAGGTTAGATTGGGAATTTTAGTCATGACTAACCAAGTTGATTCTTCCGGCACTTGCTCTGGATCAGTAGTAATTTCCCAATATTGTCTGGCTCTTTTCTTGCCAAAAATAATTTCTCTAATATATCTCGTTTTAGTGGTCCCATCCCAATTTTGATGTTCAAATTTTCTCCATTTATTGGTTCTTACTTTTTGTCCTTTCGGTAGCCAGACTCCATGATTACTCCGAATTGCCACTGCATATTCTAAGTTGAACTCCTCAATTACAGAGAGGAAATTGCTTTCACTTTCTCCATACAGACTATCTGCTAAGACTCGTTGAATCTGAAACCCCTTTTCTCTGAGTTCTTTAATGATCTCAGCTGCTAAAACTGGCTTGGTTTGATAATGATCTCCTTCCTTTAATCTTTCTTTGGGCTTGAAAACTTTAAAGATCAGAGGAAACGTTATCCCTTCATAATAACCATAGGCATTTACCGAAACAATTCCCTTCTCTATTTTTCCCAAATTTCCAATATATTGTCGCTTGACATAGTCAGTAGTTTTCCCGTCTTGATGCGCGTTCCCTTGCGCCTTACAAAGGCGCGGGGTCGCATCGCTTCTTTTTATCTCCTGTTTCATCAATAATAACTTGTATTTTTCTTCCTTCTAATACTTGAAGAAGAATGGACAATCTTCTGGCTTCGAGTTCTTTCCCTGACCAAGGTGACTCGGTTAGGAAATGGTGTAATCCTTGATGATTTTCTAATCCTACTATTTTCGCGATTGCTGGCAAACTTTTTCTTTTGATTTCACTGATTAGACCGACATGAAGATATTTAAAGCTCTCGTCGGCTCGGACTTCTGAAAATAAATCTTTATATAGCTGGCAATAAGTATCCACAAATCTTACGGTCGGACTCGCAGCTCTTGGCTCTACCATAGTCTTGTTCTAGCTTTGAGGAGGATTTTCCTTATTCTACTTTCCCTAGAGTGATAAAAGAGAGATAGAATGGTGATCGTTCATAATCTTCATGTGGTGATGCGTTCCGATTTCTGGAAAGGTCAATCACAAGTCTCTTAAACCCTAGATTTTCCCTACTCACAAACACTATTTTTTGTCAACCCCTTCTACTGAACCGATGCTCTAGTTTCTTTCGCGAGCGAGTTATTATAAATACTATAAAGATTTCTGTTAAGTATGAACATTTTCAGGACAAAAATTAATTGTTTGCACGATGAAAATATTACATAGCTTTGAAAAGGAGCTAAACTATGGAACGAGCTTTCATCATTACACTGCGCCTGGCTGCAGGTTTAGCAGTTGGTTTCTGGGGATTATCGAAGTTACTGTTTGTTAACGATTGGGTGGATCCTTATGAAAACGCATTTTACGGTGCCTTACCGTTTAATGCTGTGTTACTCGTCTATCTACTCGGAATTGTTCAAATCGCGATCGCGCTAGCAATTATTTTCGAGTTTTATCGCAAACCCGCGGCTTGGTTGGCAGTCATTTTCTCAGTGGTTAATCTCATTGCCAGCGTCAACACGTTTGGGACTCCAGACAATCCGATTGTCACCAATCCCGCACCAATGGGAATTAAACTGATTTGGTTCTTCTTTAATCCACTGGCTATTACAGTATTACTGATTAGTGTTGGACTAATGCCCCCTGTTTCTCGTCGGGTAGAATCCGAATCAGAGCAAGTGGCTACTTTTGAGTAAATTGATTGAGGAGTAGTCAAAGATTACGCCTTCCTAAACGGAAGGCGCCTGCTTTGACCGTTGGTCAGCGCTTCAATGACCCCCACCTACTTCGTGAGGTGGGGGATTGGGGAGAGATAACCTCCCCGTAGCTGCGAATAGAGCCATGAGCGGTTAGCGAGTAAACACTTCCAGATGTTTCTCT
>JAAANX010000038.1 GCA_009909085.1 Cyanobacteria bacterium GSL.Bin1
ATGCTGGCTTCGACAGATTTCAAGAAGCTGATTTAACTCTTCATAACTAATCCCCAGTAAACGTTTAACTTGCTTTGGATTTTTTTGAATGTAACTCCAAGTATATTTCATCGCACACCACCCAAATTTTGTTTCAATCTTACCATGTTATTGCTATTATGGAGATGTCTAATAAATTATTGTTCTTGACTTTCATAAGTAAAGAAATTTTGAAAAATCCCGATTGTTTTAAATCGATAGCTTGGCAATCCTGCCATTAAAGATAAATTCGTTTCATAAATACTAAATAAAAAATAGTTGTGCCTCTCGGTTGATTGAGCAATCATCTCTTGGAGAGGTTTCTGTCCACTATCAACTAAATTATTACATTGACGTTCTAGAAAATCTCCTAACGTTTGCGGGGCATCAGCACAAACTTCTTCTTTCAGGTAAGTGCCCATTTTTTCAGCAGCATATTCTTGATAAGCTTGACGGCGGGGGTTTGTAATTGCCATTGCACTTCCGACACCAATAACAGCAATACTACTAATAAGAATGCTAATTTTCCAAGGCTTGAGTTTCATACCAATCTCCATAAAGTGGGTTGACGTTACTTGTGTTTCCTATGTTAAGATACTACGTGTTAAGTAATGGCGAGCGTAGCCAAGTGGTTAAGGCAGCGGATTGTGGTTCCGCCATTCGTGGGTTCGAGTCCCATCGTTCGCCCTTTTTAGAAGTACATTGTGGCCAGAGTTCATACAATACTTGCCGGAAAGATAGGCTTGTTCCTAACCCTGAAAAACCGATTAAAAGAGAGCTTCTAAGAAAACCTTTCTGCTCATTGTGCATAAGTCATCTCTTCTTCCGTTGCCATGAGTTAATGGGATCAAAATCAGTGCCACTGACACCGGCAAAATTAGCGGCAGTGCTTCCCACATCTTGCTGAGAAATCGCAATACTACAACCAGAAGTGTTAGACGAATGGACTTCTTTCACCCAAGCCGAACCTTTCACTTGCGCCTGAGAAATTTTCAGATCGGCATCAGGGGCAAAAACAAAACCACTGATTAGTGTCGTATCGCTAATATCAATGATCTCAGTATGGTTGCTTCCCCCATAATTCGGATTCCCTTCTGGGTTGCCAAACTCGGCACTTCCATAAATGGCAACCTTACTAGCATCACTTGGATGGCCAATATAGGTAGTAACATTATTGGTCGTTCCCACACAGCTTGAAGTAGGAGCGCCAGTTGAATTAGCAGTCCCTGACATTGTGACATTCCCTTGTAAATAAATAGCAACTGTTGTCCCCGGCGGAGGATTGATCAAAATCTGAGCATTACTGAGTTTAATTGAATCAGATCCTTGAAAAAAATAATTATAGACCTTGTCATCGGGGACATCGCCGGTACTACTATTAAAACTGCCGCAGTTATTGCTTAGTCCTGATACCAGCAAATTTGAACTTTGATCTGCTCTTTGGCTGTCGGGAATCCTGGGCAGCATTATGTAACAGTCTGATGCATCCAGGCTAGTCAAGTTATACCTTACACTGGGGAGGTTAGGCAGTGCAGGGATCTTGCTGCCACTTTCAGTAATGGCAGGGTCGCCGCCGGCTGGAAACTCAAGAGTTCCCGGTGCAGTCAGCTTACTGGCACTTAGCTTTGAAGGATCACTTGGTAGAGATCCCTCTAAACAGATATCGGCTTTAATCGAAGCGTTGGTGGCAATATCTGCTGGCGGATCGACCTTATCAGCTAACCATAATCCGGGAACTCCTGCTGAACTGGAATCAATTTCAATCGGCAATGTCACTTCCAGAACGGTAACGGCACTTGAACTAGGACTTTCGCGTCCTTCTATCTTCAGAATTCCTGTGTTGTTATTAACTTGATAGTTTAAAATTCTGTATTGACCTTTGCTGAAACTGATCCAGGCTTGGTCATCATTGGTGGGATCAGCATCTACCATTTTTTTGGCTGCACTCACCCAATTGACCACTGAGGTCGCAGCAGTCGTTTGTGAACAAGCATCGGAGTCAGAAGTGGTGATGCTTGCTGCTGTTTCTGGCCAATTCGCTAAATTTTTATCAACGAATACTGGAAATCGATTCAAATAAGACAGGGTCTCAACAATACCCGCTTCTGTCAGCGAGAGACTCTGTGACGATTGTTGCCGTATGACTGTAGTTTCCCGATCTCTTTGGGAAGTCCTAAATAATGTCATTCCCACGACAATCATAATTAATCCGATCCCAGTAATTAACGGGATAACAAAGCCTCGGTTGTTGCCGTAACCAATTAGGATAAACTTTAATTTAGAATTCATAGCACGAATTAGCTATCCTAAATTGTCCAATTTAGAATACGTTTGCATTGTGACACGAAATAATATTGTTGACATCAGTGCCAAACACTTAATTTAGTGTCATTGACTCAATCAATTACTGCGGGTAGACGCTCTCGCTCTTATTGTGTAGTTTTTGCTGGATGTGTCTTCTAAATCTCCAATTAGAGTGATTGTCGCTTCTCTTCCATCGTTTTGTACACAGGTGTAAACGCCGCCATTAACTCCCTCATTGCCATTGAGCGTTTCATTGGCATTACAGTTGGGCGGAGGAGCAGTATCAGCAATGCGATCAGCCAACATATTTCCGGACCAAGTACTTACTACCCCAACTGGATCACCCATTGAGACAGCTTGGGATAAGTTAGATCCGAGATTAAGCGTAGTTACACCAGAGGCAGTAGCTACACTACTGACCGTATAGGTGCCTGCACTGCCAATTCTTACTGTATCGCTGCTTGCAAAATCGCAACTGGGTGAGGGAACGGTTACGGAACTATCGCCACTAGCGGCATCGCTATCAAGGGAGCTGAGCTTGCGATAAGTGCCATCAGCGCAAAAATTGGGACCCCAGCGCTTCAAAACGCGAGGACCTTGCCAAGGAGTTGCTGCGGGCTCTGTATAGTAAATAATCCTTTCGGGGACACCGGGAACTTGTAGAATTAATACACACGCCAAATCATCACTGGTATCAGTGCAATCTTCAGTAAAACTGGGCGCATCCGTAGCGGTGCTAATGCTACTATCCGCGGCAATTGCTTCAGCCATTTTGATTTCTTCAGCAATAAAGTCTGCTGCGCGATTCAGTTCACTGCGTCGTTGGGTTTCTTTTTCTGCTTCTTTGCTCTCTTGCAAAAGATAAGTCATGCCAACATTCAAACCGGCAACGACAATGCCTGTAATCACTAAGCTGGCTAGGAGTTCAACGAGGGTAAATCCCTGATTGGTCGTCTTAGTTCGTATTGCAATTGGCTGCGGTCGGGCTGTTAACATCGCCGGTATAATCTCCTGTTCTAATTATTCCTAAGGGGCTAGACATCACTAAACATTTTTTGTTGTGGTTATCGGGAGCGTTTTCAATAAAAAAAACAAGGGTTCCTGAACTACCAATGGTATTTGTTCCTCGGAAAGAAAACGCCACTTCGTTACTAGGGGCATCGGTACTCAAACCAACTCTTGAGGAAAAATCAGGCTCGATCAAACAACTACCTCTAATTTCGTTGCTATTACTTTGATCAATTTCAGCGATGCAAGTTTGGCTTTGTCTAACTGCATCATCGCGGGATTGTTGCAGGGCTCCCTGAGCTTTAGCCAGAGCATCTTTGACTTGTACATTGTTATACCAAGTGAGGAGGCTCGGTGCCGATATCGCAGCAAGAATTCCCACCATGACAGTAATAATAATTACTTCGAGAAGCGTAAAGCCTTGCACAGTACTAATAGAAGCCTTTTTCGGATTAACAGTCAAATGACGCATAAGGAATAATCTCAGCATAGTTTTCAGTTAAAAGGGCATCTTCTTTGGCAGTGGTTGAGGCAGATGAAAACTCATTTTGCGATAGGTCATACACGGCATATTCCACAGTAAGAACATCATAAGGCTCTTGATTTTTGGGACTGAGACGAATTTGTATGGTGTAGTTGTATCCTGACTTAACGCCAGTTTGTTCATAAGTGAGGGTACTATCTCCAGTTTGAGCCGAACCGCTGCCATAACGGGTACGAGTATGCAGGAAATCTCGAAATTGATCGGCATATCCTGAGTCGCGATCAGGTGCATTACAGTAGGCTATTGCTGCTACAGTTTTCTCAGCTGCAACACTTTGAGATAAATTTGAGTCAAGAGTAAGAGTAGGAGGAGTAGAACTCTTATCAACACTGTTAACTGTATAGGTACCAGCACTCCCGATTCTGACTTCATCATTACTGGCAAAATAACTGCTAGAGGAATTAATGGTAATGGTATTGTCACCAGAATTGGCATTACTGGCTAAGGAATTCCGTTTATAGTTAGTACTTTCATTCCTAACAATCTCTAAGTCTTCTTCGATCAGTTTTACTGCTTCACTTTCCTTGAGAGCTTTGGATTTCAGCAATGCCGCCATGACAATCGTTTGCAGCATAACCAGAGTAAAAGTTGTTGCCATAAGAATGCCAACAATTGTTTCCAGGAGAGATAAACCTTCTTCTGGGTTGGCTGGGTTGAGTTTAGTTCTCATGATTGTTGAGACCTCTAATTAAGTAACATAGATGTGCAAATGAGGAATTATTTTGCTTAACGTTGCCAAGTCTCGGTTGCGATCTTCTGTTGCATCGTAAAACCATCATGGTTAGACCCAGACTGGTGACTAGGAGTAAGACAAAGCCGCGATCGCGCTGCTGAGGCGGTAAGTTATATCGAGTGAGGGTGAGAGAGAAGCGAAAGATTTGAGAATTCATCGTTTACCGATACTAGTGAAGTATAAGGATTAGAACTTTAATCTGTAACTCTACTAAATTATGTGATTATTATAATTTATTATTGTGATATAAATCAATATAAGGGCTAATTTTTTGAGCCCTAACCCAAGTAAGTTCTGCTCTTCCTTCCGAATTCTCCACCTGTGTAGAACAGAACTAAATTATTCCCACAAAGATTGTGTCTGTAAGAAGAATTCTGGCAACGGATCGCTAAGATTGAAGTAATGCTCACTGTAATTCAACCAACGCATGACAACGACTGCTCTTAATACCCCAACAATCCATCAACCGAGTAATGGCTTAACGATTATTGCTGAACAAATTCCCGTCGAAGCGGTTAACCTAAATATTTGGTTTCAAGTGGGTTCTGCGGTAGAACCCGATGCAATCAACGGGATGGCTCATTTTCTAGAACACATGATGTTTAAGGGAACCCCGAACCTCGATCCTGGAGAGTTCGACCGTTTAGTCGAACAGCGCGGGGGAGTGATGAATGCAGCGACCAGTCAAGATTATACCCACTATTACATTACGACGACACCGCAAGATTTTGCTGAACTGGCTCCGTTGCAGCTGGAGTTAGTGAGTAACCCCAGTCTCCCGGAAGACGAGTTTATGCGGGAAAAAAAGGTGGTTTTAGAAGAAATTCGCCGGAGTGAGGATAATAGCAGGCGTCGAACCTACGCTCGCGCGATGGAGACGTGTTTTGAGTTGCTTCCCTACCGCCGTCCGGTTTTAGGTCCAGCAGAGGTCATTTCGGAAGTCACCCCACAGCAGATGCGCGAATTTCATCGTCAGTGGTATTATCCCCAAACCATGACGGTGAGCGCAGTGGGAAATTTGCCCGTTGAGACGCTAATTGATACAGTTACGGAGGCGTGGGATAAAATTGCTCCCCAATGTTATGCTCCCTCTCCAACCCCTCTCTCCTTCCCCGAACCAGAAGCCCCCTTTTCTGAGATCGTGCGCCGTGCTTACACTGATCCTCAACTCCAACAAGCCCGGCTTGTCATGCTGTGGCGCGTTCCCGGTTTAAATGATTTGCAAGAAACTTATGCCTTAGATGTTTTAGCAGCAATTTTGGGTCAGGGCAAAGCGTCTCGTTTGTTCCGCCAACTTCGAGAAGAAGAAAAATTAGTCAGCGCGATCGCGGCAGGAAATTCCAGTCAAAAATTACAAGGATATTTTTCGGTTTCAGCCCGTTTACCTGTAGAAAACTTGGAGAAGGTTGAAACTGCAATTCAGGAGCAAATTCGACAATTACAAGAAGAACCCGTTAGTGGTAGCGATTTAAAGCGGATTCAAACTAAAATTGCCAACCACTATATTTTTGAGAATGAAAAACCCAGCGATCGCGCTAATCTTTATGGTTATTTCTTCTCCCAATTAGGAGACCTCAAGCCAGCATTTAATTATCCTGAAATTATCCGTCATTTGACTCCAGAAGAGATTCAACAGGCAGCCCAACGTTATCTTTCTCCTGATGCTTATGGGATTGTAACCTTATCTCCACCCTCCTCACATTAATGAAAAATGCGATTGATTCTGCTAGCAATGCTAACGGCTCAATCGCATAGCTTTTTGTTATGAATACTGGCAAACTTTAACCGCCAAAAAGGGTACCAATCAGGCCAATGACTAATCCAATCACAACAAAAATGATCGCAATAATTAAAATCCAATATTGAAAGCCGTAGAGTTTTCGTAATTCTCCTAAAGCACCCATCAGATTTTCAATATCTCTACCTTCGGTATCAACAATCAATTGAAAAGACTTAGCGGCTTTGATTGTCCAAAAACCAATAATTCCCTGAACAACACCTTGCACTAACGCTGTAAATCCCCCTCTTGTAATGGCAATCAACCCGGAAATTGCACTAATTATCCCGACAGCAATGAGGAAATAGGCTACAAATTTCATTGTTGAGGCAAGATTTTGGATTAATTCATTTTGAGAATTATTAAATTCATATTCTTGAGAAAATTCTGAGGTCATGACTGTCTACCTATAACTAAGAAGTCGCTTAAATTATAGGTTGATCAGCCATTAATTAGGAAAAAAATTAACGCTTCTTCAACCCGCTAAACATTTTAATCAATTTCATCTAAGATCATGATTCAGATCAGCTGCTTTTTCCTCTTGAACGATCTGAACCAGAAAGGAGTGGCACTAGGCAGGCATAACATCATCTAATCGTAACTCTAATTCGGGAAAAAGGGAGGAAGCAATCAAATCTCCTAAACGATATTGTTCTTGCTGATAAATCCCATTAACTAAGTAGCAGATGGTAAAAGTCGGTTGTTTAGGACTGCCGATAAACTGTACTCCCCCTAACCCTCGAAAATCAATAATCCAATATTCCGGAATATTGAGAAAAGCATATTCTTCTACTTTTCTGGCATAATCATCTTGCCAATTACCACTCACCACTTCTGCCACTAATTGAATCGTACTGCCATTACAAATGACAGGTTCTTTTTCCCACAATGGTTCTTGATGAAGTTGCGCTTTATCTAAGACAACAGTATCGGGACGAAGGGCAGTTGCTTCTGCGCAGAGGGGTTTAATTAAGCAGGTTTTTGGAACTAACCAATTGTAATGATTACGAAAAATTTCTAAATAAATTCTACCTGCGATACTGCCAGCAACTTCTTCATGAGGTCCCGTTGGTTCCATATCCCGCAGTTCTCCATCAATGAGTTCATAACGGGTATTATCTCGATATTGGGCGAGAAATTCCTCGAAAGTCAGTGCTGATGTTGAAGTATAATTCATCGCTAAGAGGGTGAATCAGGTTTAATCTCATATTTCTCAGGAAAACTCCTAGTTCTAAATATAAGCGTTGCAGATCAGCGCATTGGATATGATGACTGTCACCTATAATCTAAGAAACCCCTTCAGTTATAGGTGCATCAGCCATTCACTGCTAGAAAAATTAACCTTTTTTCAACCAACTAAACATAGCCCGTAAATCTTTCCCAACTTCTTCAATTGGGTGTTCGGCTTCACGACGACGAGTAGAAGTAAGGACTGATTTTCCCGATTGATTTTCTAAAACAAATTCCCTGGCAAATTCCCCCGATTGAATTTCTGATAAAACCTTTCTCATCTCAGCCCGAGTTTCTTCGTTGACAATGCGAGGACCCCGACTGTAATCGCCATATTCTGCAGTATTAGAAATACTATCGCGCATATTGGCTAGCCCGCCTTCCACCACTAAATCAACAATCAGTTTCACTTCATGGAGACATTCAAAATAAGCGAGTTCGGGTTGATACCCAGCTTCCACTAATGTTTCAAAACCGGTTTTAATTAAGGCACTCAAACCGCCGCAAAGGACAGCTTGTTCTCCGAATAAATCAGTTTCAGTTTCTTCGCGAAAACTGGTTTCGAGAATGCCAGCGCGAGTGCCGCCAATCCCTTTAGCGTAAGCCATTGCGCGATCGCGCCCTTGTCCGGTTTCATCTTGGAACACGGCAAACAGACAGGGAACCCCTTCTCCTTGTTCATAGGTCCGTCTGACAAGGTGTCCCGGTCCTTTGGGCGCAATCATAACCACATCCACACCAGCCGGAGGCACAATTTGTCCAAAATGAATATTAAAGCCGTGGGCAAAGGCTAAGGCCTTGCCAGGGTTTAAATGGGGTTCAATTTCTGCTTTATAAACGGTTTTTTGCACTTCATCCGGCAGTAAAATCATGATCAGATCCGCTGCTTTTGCTGCCTCAGCAACGGGTTTCACGGTTAAGCCCGCTGCTTCTGCCTTTGCGGTTGACTTACTTCCTTCGTATAAGCCCACAATGACATTAACCCCGCTATCCTTTAAATTTAAGGCATGAGCATGACCTTGAGAACCAAAGCCAATAATGGCAACGGTTTTATTCATTAACAGGTCTAGGTTCGCATCTTCGTCGTAGTACATGCGCGCCATAACACAAATGTCTCCTTATCCTTTGTCTATCCTTGGTTGTAAGTCTTCTATCGTATCCTATAAGCGCGATCCACTACAAGGAACAACAATTGATAATTAATAATTAACAATTAATCATGAAGTTTAAACCGATTGCCAATCATTCATATGTTTTTCAGCATTATTATTCCAACTTATAATCGGAAACCAATTTTAGAAAAGTGTATTTCTGCCCTGGAAAAACAAGTGATCACTGATTCCAACTTAGTCACTGGATATGAAATTATTATTGTTGATGACGGGTCAACAGATGATACAATTCCTTGGTTAAAAGTATCCTCCTTTCCTCATGTCCGTTGGCTTGAACAAGCCCACCAAGGTCCCGCGATCGCGCGGAATTTAGGTATAAAAAAAGCCAAAGGTGACTTCATTATTTTTATCGATAGTGATTTAGTCGTCACAGAAAACTTTATTCAAGCCCATGCCAATTGCTTAAACCAAAGTGACGAATCTAGTTTTACTTATGGACGAGTGATTAACACTGCAAACTTTGATCATCCCACGGCTGAACCCTATAAAATAACTGACTTTTCTGCTGCTTATTTTGCTACGGGAAATGTTGCCATTCATCGTCAATGGTTGGAACAAGCCGGTTTATTTGATCCCCAATTTCAACTCTATGGTTGGGAAGATTTAGAACTGGGAGTGCGGCTGAAAAAACTCGGTTTAAAACTGGTCAAATGTCCTGAGGCTGTTGGATATCATTGGCATCCACCCTTCAATTTAGACCAAATCCCTCAGTTGATTGATCAAGAAATTCAACGGGGAAAAATGGGTGTTTTATTCTACCAAAAACATCCTACTTGGGAAGTCAAAATGATGATCCAAATGACCTTATTTCATCGTTTGCTATGGGGTATTCTCTCGTTAGGCGGAAATTTAAATGAAAAAACGATGCGCCCCCTCTTACAATGGTTAATTGATCATGGCAGATCACAACTGGCTTTGGAAATTGCACGCATTTTCCTGAATTGGTACAATGTGCAAGCAGTATATCAACAGAAGCAAGTGATAGATAGTCATTAAATCTGACTTGCTTTATCACTCAAAATTCCCTTCGTTTTTTTGGAATTAGAAAAATTAAATAAAAATTAAAAAATAATTAGTTATTCTGATTAAATATCCTTGACTTTTAAGCAAATATCAATAGTATTGAGAGTGAAAGCCAGACTGAGCTTATGTGAGGATTAAATAATGATTCTAAGAATGATTAAACAAATTGGACTAATTATTTTCTGCTGCGGATTAATTGCATTTTCTAGCGCCTTTGGGTTAGCGACTAGCGCGATCGCTGCACCGGGACCCCTAGCAGCAATGGAAGACATGGCTGATGATGCAACGACGCAAATGGAAGAAACGGCAGAAGATGCTCAAGAAGCGGTAGAAGAAGGAGTTGAAGACGCTACGGAAAAAGCTAGCGAAGCCAAAGAAACGATTGAAGACAAAGCTCAAGAAGGAATGGAAAAAACCAAAGAAGCAGCAGACAAAGCCGCTTCTGAAGCCAAAGAAGGTGGCGAAGGGATTATTGATAAAGTGAAAAGTTTATTTACGGGTGAATAAACAAATCAACTACTCTGATCTTTAAGAGAACTCAACTCCCCCCTGATATTTGGGGGGGGAATTCTCTATGACTAGAAATTAAGCATTAGACAGTACTCGGTTGTTGAGCAATATTCTTTTCCATTTCTTTGAACTTTTGGAAGAGATGATCGCCCCAATAGGCGACATCATATTGACTAACCGTTTTATACATTTTCTCCATCCGTTGCTCTTGTTCAGCTTGCGGCATATCCAATGCCTTATCAATGGCATCATCCATGCGATCCATAGAATAGGGATTGGTTAAAATCGCTTCTGGTAATTCCACTGCCGCCCCGACAAACTCAGACAGAATCAAGGTTCCCCCTTTTCCTTCCCGCGCAATAACATATTCTTTGGCAACCAGGTTGAGGCCATCCCGCAAGGGGGTTGTCCAACAGACATCTGCCGCGCGATAATAGCACATTAAATCATCAAATGGAATGGGC
This sequence comes from Cyanobacteria bacterium GSL.Bin1, assembly GCA_009909085.1. Classification (NCBI taxonomy): domain Bacteria; kingdom Bacillati; phylum Cyanobacteriota; species Cyanobacteria bacterium GSL.Bin1. The sequence continues at coordinate 10,784 of JAAANX010000038.1, forward strand.
TGGGTAAAGAGCATAATGGGAATCCACTCAAAGGTGGCAAAGCGTCCATTAATTTCACCCACCAACTGCTCAATCAAGTTTTGCGCTTCTTCATACACTCGCATCCCACTTGCTGGTGCCACGCAAGTGACCATCATATTTACTTTACCCTGTAATTCAGGACGGCGTTCTAATAGGCGACCGTAAGCTTCCAGCATTTCTCGTACACCTTTGACATAATCGACTCTTCCTGCCGACATAATTAACTTGCGTCCCTGCAGGCGTTCTAAAATTTCTTGATACCGTTGTTGCGTTTCTGGCTTATCTAAGTTGTTTGAGATCTGTTGTGGGTTGGTTCCCACAGGAAACGCATCGATGTTGACCAGCCGATCGCGCCACCGCAATTGAGTTGTCATCTCTGGTTCGGCTAACGCTGTTCCTACTGGTGTAATATGTTGTGGAACCGGACCTTTATGAACGACTTCCACTGAGCGTAAACTCCGCGCCACATTTACAAAGTTTTCCGAATAGCGAGGGATGTGGAAACCCACAATATTACAGCACAGCAGGCTATCAATAATTTCTTCCCGCCAGGGCAGAATATTAAATATATCTACTGAGGGGAAGGGAGTGTGATGGAAAAAGGCAATTTTCGCGTTGGGTTTAATCTGGCGGATGTAATGAGGGACAAGCCAGAGATTATAATCATGCACCCAAATTAACGCATCATCTGCTGCCTCTTCACAAGCCGCTTCAGCAAATAAACGATTCACTTCATGAAAATTTTCCCAATCGGAAGTTTCATAGGTAAAATGGTAGGGAAAAGAGTGTAAAATCGGCCAAAATGCTTCTTTAGAAGTAATGTGATAGAAGTCTCTAACTTGATCCGGGGTTAAAGCAATGCGCCGCACATTATAGTTGCCCCCATCTTCAATTTCATCGACTGGAATCCGTGCTTTAAACTCAGCATTATCTTTTGATTTTACTTCTTTCCAAGCGACCCAAGTCCCTTGATTGACATTAGAAAAAAATCCCTTTAACGTCGGAACAATACCGTTTGGACTCTTTTTTGCTTTGTAATGAATGACCCCATCTTCATCCATCACTTCATCATAAGGTTGACGATGATAGAGAATTACCAAAGAAGATTTCATAGAGTTACCTCCTACTTGAAGCGTAAATTTATATAGTCTCTGTATTTTTATTCCGTTCTGATCCAGATTAAAATAACAAAGATAAAGATTAGCATAAACCTTAACATAGACTCCGCCTGTTCTCACCGACCTAACGATAGAATGTGAAAAAGATTAAAAACTATCTAATCGTAATTTGATAGTTGCAGGAGTGGCAATACAAACAGCTTGATCGCTTTTCAGAGAATCGCCTCAGTCTCAGGTAGAATTAGTAGATCGAGCAACCAAACTTTGTATGATGAAGAGAGAATATTAAAGCGTTACTATCAAGGACAATTGTCTCTCACTGTATGCAAACCCTAGCATTTCCAACAGCAAAAACCGATACGATTCAAACACAAGCCCTATTTATTGGTGAAGCAATCGATTGTCGTTCTCTAGAAAAAGATTATGAATGCATTGCCACTTTGCCTTTTGTCGTCAAAGTTGGCGCAACAGGAGTTGCCGTTCTTTTTCCTTATGGTGTGGTTGTTTTATTTGGGCTCAGTCAAGAAGAAGAAACTCAATTTCTCAAAAACTTAGCAGGATATGTCAGTGAACCATTTCCTGATCCAGAGATGGAAAGCGTTGAAATCAAACTCAACCCGGAAAAAAGTGAGCGAGTTAAAAATGGCATTCTTTACTTAAATAAATACAGCATTGAACATTTACAAATTGTTGCTGATATTTTAGGGAAAACCGTTGTTTTAGCCCATTATGAAACTAAGCTTGCTTCAGTTTTTGACCAAGTCGAACCCTTTACGGCAAGTTTACAAAAAAATTACCAACTGACCCGTCCAGGAAAAGAATTACTCCATGAACTAGGCAGTACCTTTCTCTTTCAATACAAAATGGTAGCACGAGTGGAAATTATTGATAAGCCGGAACTTTTATGGGAAGTACCAGAACTAGAAAATCTTTATTTACGTCTTGAAGATGAATATGAAATCAAAGAACGTCATCATGCCTTAGAACGAAAATTAGATTTAATTTATCGTACATCCCAAACTGTTCTGGAACTGATGGAACATAAGACGAGTTTAAGAGTGGAATGGTATATTGTCATTCTCATTGTGGTGGAAATTGTGTTGTCAGTTTATGAACTCTTTATTCGCGATTTATTGTTGAATTAGTCATTAGTCATTGGTAACCGATTTATAAAAAATAAATAAAGAATCATGCGTGTAGTCGTCATTGGTGGTGGTGCGGCCGGTTTTTTTGCTGCGATTACTTGTGCCAGCGTCACCCCAGAAACGGAAGTCATTTTGCTCGAAGCCGGGAAACAGCCCTTAGGGAAAGTACGGATTTCTGGCGGCGGGAGATGCAATGTCACCCATCATTGTTTTGATCCCAGATTGCTGGTTCAAGCTTATCCTCGTGGGGGAAAAGCCTTGCGGGGGGCGTTTACGCGCTTTCAACCTCAAGATACGGTCAGTTGGTTTGAAAGCCGAGGGGTTCCTTTAAAAACAGAAGCCGATGGACGGATGTTTCCTGTTAGCGATAACTCTGAAACGATTATTAATTGTTTAGTGAAAGAGGCAAAAGTCCAAGGTGTGAAAGTAAAAACTGGGGTGAAAGTGCAGTGGGTCAGTTATGAAAAAGGACGATTTATGATTGAGTTAAAAAATGGCGATTATTTGAGCAGCGATCGCGCTCTTTTAGCAACAGGAAGTCAACGTCTTGCTTATCAATGGCTGACCCAATTGGGTCACAAAATAATCCCGCCCATCCCTTCTCTGTTTACCTTTAATATTCAAGACGAACGATTCGCTGATTTAGCCGGGATTAGTGTGGCAAATGTCGCGGTACAATTAGCAGTTAAAGGAAAAGAAAGCTATCGACAAACCGGACAACTTTTAATCACCCATTGGGGATTAAGCGGACCAGCTGTTTTGAAGTTATCCGCTTATGGGGCAAGAGTTTTACATGACCATCGTTACCAAATGGGCTTATTCATCAACTGGTTGCCCAAGGAAAATTTAGAAACCATTAGAGAAAAATTATTGGCGCAAAAAGAAGCAACCCCTCGCCGCCAAGTCACCAACTTTTCTCCGGTTATGATTCCCCGTCGTCTCTGGGAAAAACTCGCGATCGCGTCAGGAATTTCTAACACTCAACGCTGGGCAGAAGTATCGAAAAAACAAATGACTGCTTTTGCTAAAGAATTAACCCAAGGTCACTTTCACATTCAGGGCAAAGGGGTTTTCAAAGAAGAATTTGTCACCTGTGGCGGGGTTGATTTAAAGGAAGTGAATTTTAAGACCATGGAAAGTAAGTTAGTGCCTGGACTTTACTTTGCCGGCGAAATCTTAGATATTGATGGCATAACCGGTGGTTTTAATTTCCAAAATGCTTGGACAACAGGCTGGTTAGCAGGACAAGCCATGGGAGAACGAGGTGATGAAGTTCAGTGAAATTGTTAAAAAGCTAGAAAAAATAACAACCATAACCGTTAACGTCAACAGTGATCCGGAGATTAAAGGACTCAGCGCCATTGATCAGGCCAGGGGGAATACGCTTTCTTACATTGAGGGCAGTCGCTTTGCCGACTACATTAACCAAACCTCAGCCAGTGCCTTAATTTTACCTGAGGATGAAACCCTACAAGCGCAGGCGAACGCCAACGGAATCCCTTGGATCGCGAGTCCTTCCCCTCGTTTACTCTTTGCTCGTGTCATTGATCTGTTTTATCAACCCTTTCAGCCTACCCCAGATATTCATCCCAGTGCAGTGATTGATCCCTCAGCGGTCATTCAAGAAAATGTTTATATTGGTCCGAATGTGGTCATTTATCCCCATGTCACCATTGGCAGTGGCGTTTGCATTTATGGCAATGTGGTGATTTATCCGGATGTGGTAATTCGCGATCGCGCAGTCTTACACGCCAACTGTACCATTCATGAGCGCACTCAGATTGGCAAAGATTGCATGATCCATAGTGGTGCCGTAATCGGTGGTGAAGGATTTGGCTTTGTTCCCACCGCACAAGGTTGGTACAAGATGCAGCAATCGGGTTGCGTGGTGCTAGAAGAAGGCGTTGAAGTCGGTTCTAATAGTACGATTGATCGCCCGGCAGTGGGAGAAACCCGGGTTGGACGCAATACTAAGTTAGATGATGGGGTGCATATTGGACACGGTTGCCAAATTGGGGAAAATTGTGCTTTTGCCGGACAAGTTGCTCTAGCCGGCGGTGTAAAAGTGGGTAATTCTGTTTTATTAGGCGGACAAACCGGAATTGTCAATCAAGTCGTGATCGGCGATGGGGCGCGGGTAACGGCTCAATCCGGTGTGACTCGCGATGTGAAGCCGGGAGAAGTGGTGTCGGGTTCACCAGCAGTGGCTAATGCGATTTATCTCAAGTCCAGCGCCATTTATAAACGACTACCGGAGATGTATCGCACCTTTAAACGTCTGGTCAGACCATAACCCCTTTTATTGTGCTACATCGAGCCATTGCTGAAACTGCTGTTCGTGTTCAGCCACCCAATTTTCCGCATGACGACGAATGTCACTGGCGCTGTCTTCTCCGTCACGTAGCAATTGATTTTGGGCGCTAACATCAGCAATGGGAATTTGCACCTGTTCCATAAACGCGATCGCAGCCGGATGAGATTGGGCAAACTCTTGATTAGCAAGAATCATAATTTCATCAGTGACAAAGCCTAAATTTTTTCCTTGGTAAGTCGTATCCGGATTTGGGCTGCTGGTGCTTTTTTCCGGTAGGGTCGTATAAGGGACTTCTAGCCATGCCACATCTTCACCGGGGACAAGTCTACTGCTGGTCCAGAGAGGGGTCCAAGTGTAGTATAAAATCGGCTTCTCTTGTTGATAGCGAGCAATCACATCTGCCATCAGAGCAAAATATTTACCGCTTTCGTGTTCTACGGTGGAGGTTAAATTGTAGGCAGCGAGGTGGTGGTTAATAATCGTTTCACAGCCCCAACCGGCATTACAGCCTACGAGATTGGCTTTCCCATCGTCATCGGTATCGAAAATTTTAGCAATTTCCGGGTCTTGGAGTTGCTCTAAATTCGTAATATTATGCTTTTGTGCTGTGGCGCGATCAATGAGATAGCCCTGCACCGCATTATCAACAATGACACCCACTTTTGCCAATTTTTCGTCACCCCCACTATTTTCATAGAATTTGCGTCCTAATTGTTGCCAGTGGGCTGCAGTGTAATCGAGTCCTCCTGCTGCAAGATCCGTGTGCATTAAGGCGGGTTCTAACTCTCGCATCCGCCCGATTTCATAACCTAATTGTTCTAAGCCAATATTGACAATTTCAGTTTGAAAGCGCTCTTCTAGAGAAACATAAGTGGGGGTCACTTTAACGCCTGTACCCGGAAGATTAGGACGTTTTTGCTCCTGAACAGAAGAATTTTGGCAACTATTGAGTGCTACGCCAGTGAATACGGTACTAAGTGTCAAAAAAAGGAAAAAAGTGATTTTTCGCAGCATGAAATGGGGCACAATGACAATACAAAGCGACAGGTCAGACGCTATTTAATACAGTGTATCGGATGAGGCAATCATGTTTGAGGATATTGCGAGCGCGATCGCGCAACAAGACTATACCACTGCCGCTCAATTAATTGACACTTGCAAACAAGAATATCCCCACCATCCTTGGCTGACCTTCTATACGGCACAAGTTGACGCTGCACAAGGGAATCTGGAAATTGCTGAAAAAGCCTATCAAAAGCTATTGCAGGAGTGTAGTAATCGTAAACTGCTCTCTCAAACCCGAGAAGCCCTCCGTCATTTAGAAACAGCACAAACGGAACGGGGAAAAGACGCCATTACCGAAGCCCTTGCCCAACCCGGCGGACAAGATCCTGCGGTTTTTATTCTCAGTGCGATTTCTGCTACAGAGAAACAACAAGCAGCGCCGATTTTGGCAAAAACCTTTCACCTTGATCCTTATAATGCGCGGCTACAACTCCCCAGTCGTGGGTGGCGCTTGTTCCGCCTTGGGGCAATGGGAGAATTGCTCTACTACAGTAAAGTCTTGCAAAATCGCAACATTCCTTGCTTTTGTACCCCTCTCAATGCCCTCGATACCCTCAATGTGTTTCAAGTGCAATATTTACGCAGCGAAGGGAATCAGGTGAGTGCCCGTTGTTCCAATGATCAAGGTCAAGAAGGAACCTTAACCTTTCAGTGGTCAGAGGTACAGCAGCAAGTCCAGGGGCGTCTTCCGATTTTTGAGGAAGTGGTCACCACCGATGCCAGGCGCAAGCTGAAACGGAAAACCGAAACGTTAGATTACGTGCAGTTTTGTGATTTACACTTACTGCACCGACGTACCCTTCTTCGCTTGTGTGACCAACAGTATCAATTTCAACAGAATGCCCCCCTGAGTCAAACGATTCAAAAAGGAGAAACCCTGCGCCGCAATTGGTTACAACTGCTAGCTTACTTAGAAGAAAAAATGCCTGGGATTCAGCGGTGGCATGATTTTACCTCCTTTGGCGAAGGCGCGATCGCGTTCCCCCAAATGTTACAGCGCCTTACCTCCCACATTGATCTCAAACGACGTCATGAAACCAGTTGGGATGCTGCATTTCAACTCTACAGCGGTCTGGTCTTTTTTAAGGGAGAAAGCGATCTAAAGCAGCCTTAAGTTCTTCCAATTCCGTATCAATATTGCCTTCTTTAGAAGCACGAGTAATACACTCACTCAAATGTTCATCTAAAATCATCCGCGCCACGCGGTCTAATGCCCCTCTCACCGCAGCAATTTGCATCAAGACTTCTGGGCAAGGACGACTTTCCGAAACCATCGTTTTGACGCCTCGAATATGTCCTTCTAAGCGCGAGAGACGATTGACGATGCGCCGCAGCGACTCTTCACTGTGGACATGAGGATGACTTTCAAAATCCGAGTGCGGGTGAGAATGAGAACTTGCGTTATTTTGAGCTTGCGGAGCAGCGTTTTCAGTCAATGTGGGTTCGACTCCAATTTCGACGACAATCCTATTAATCCAGTTTAACGTGAGGGGGAAGAGTCAGCGGTGCGCCAAATCCACCAAGCCGCAGCACAAAGGGTCGTATTTCCTAATAAAGTGGTACCCGCTTGCATAATCACAAGCCAGTCTAAAGCTTCGGCGTTATCAAACAGATGCCAAGTGACGGCACACATGGCACTGATCAGCGCTGGAAACATTGCCAGCGAGAGTCCCCACCATTTTTTTTGCCCGGTCATTTCTCCGTAGCGCCAGATTAACCAAATTGCCAAGATCCATTCGGCAACACTCGAAATATGAACAATCCAAGTGGGAATTGAAAGTGCGTGCATAAATTAATCACTTATGGTTCGTTTTGCATCCTTTACCATCCTAATTGCTTAGGGCGATCTCTTAGCAGCGATTGTCGCCTTAGGGGGGATGGTAACCGGATTTGGTATAATTTTTTATTTTTGTTTATAATCACATATATTTTTCTGCTTTAAAACACAATTTTGCATTAATATAGATTATAAAGTTCTGTGGCTTAAATCCAAAAAGTGAAACCATTATCGTTTCCTGATCTAACGGCAAAGAGCATCCCCTTTCTGGTGACTGTCGCCTGTCACGCAATGAGATGTACTTCGCGATTCCGTGTTAATGCCGTGGCTCATATCAATAAAAGTATATTAGCTTAACCCGTAAAATAGGTTAAGTTTATTCACTTAAAAATCTTTATTACTGAAATTGGATTGATTCACTTTTATCAAGAAAAGTTTCTCTAAGAGCAATGCCCAACCATCAACCGTCACCCAAACTGATCCGCCGACTAAGCTTGTCCTTTCAGGCTCTGTTGCGCGCTATCTATAACTTTCTAAGAAAAGTAATCTTTTTATTTCTCCGCTCTCGATTACAAAATAAGGCAAAGTCTAAACACAAGAAAAATTTACTTCAAAACACTCCTCGTCTAGCAAAAGCGGGGTTTGTTTTACCGACAACGGTTTTAGTCTTGTTAGTTGTCGCTCTCTTTGCCGGTGCCCTCATTTCTCGAACGGGAGATCGCGCCGAAGATGTCATCCGTTCTCGAGAATCAGAACGGATTGATAGTATTGCAGCACCAGCAGTAGAGCGCGCAAAAGCAAAGTTGGAATACATTTTTAACCGCGACCCGAGATTTCCCGCTGGGGTACCGTCAGAAAGCTTGGTCCGAGATATGATGTTATACATTGATACCTCTGACTTAGATTTAATCTCAGATGGGAGTGGCGGCAACGAGGCTGACCCTTATACATTGCCGAATGAAACTCGGATTGATCTCGATGGTGACGGTAATGACGACAATGCTTGGAGATATGAAACTGACTTAGATGGAGATGGCACCACAGAAGTTGTGGCTTACTCCATTTTAATGAATAGTGGGGTGGATGGAAATGGTGATGGCGATATCGAGTCAGGAGATGCAGCAGATGTCGGCTATTGGAGTAGTGACAGCGATAAAGCCGCCAATCTCATTACTCGCACAGGACCCCTCAGTATCAGAGCTTCAGAAGGGGTTTCCAGCGATTGTCAGATTCCGACTTTAGAAGACGAACAAGGATGGTTTGCCGTGGATGCGACCTCCGTTCGTAACAATTTCCAGGTTAACGTTTTTGTTGAAAATAAAAATCAAGCCAATAAAACCGTTACTGCTTTAGAGTTTCAGCAGGATCGACAATTAGACAAAGGAAATAAATTTGGCGTCTGGTTTCGCTATGACTTGTTAATTCACCCGGGTCCTCCGTTCCGATTAAATGGAGCCATCCACACCGATGGTAATCTCTTTACCTGGAATAGTGATGTCAACTTCTACCTTGTAAGTTCTCCAGACTCCTGCATTTATTCTGAAGATGCCAATATTATTGAAATCACTCAAATTCAGGAGGGCGATGATGTTTTATTCCAAGGGCAGGCCATTGCTAATGGAACAGAAAGAGTTGATTTATATGATCCTAACTCTCCCGACACAGGTAATGACTTTAAACCCAGCAATGACTCAGTAAAGGGAACTCCCAATCAAAACACAGGGATTTACAAATATAGTCTTGATCCTTTAGTTCTGTTTACTGAAGATCAATTAGTGTCCAGAGATAATCAAAAAAGTGATGGAAGTTACGATACCTCAGTCAGAGATCCGAACTGGAACACCTCCAATCTATCAACCCGGATCAGAAATGATGTCTCGCTTAAGCCCTATGTTGATGACTTATACCGTGCCGATGACCGCTGGGGACCCAAACCCAAGTACGGTAAAGAAGAAAATGTCACGATTGCCAAGCTCAGTAATGGCTTTGATGAAAATGGCGATTTAATTGAAGCGAGCGATTCAACCGACCTTAATATCGATACTTTACTGGGTTTGAATCCTCCCGATGAATTTCCCCAAGAAGTAGGGTTAGATGGCTACTGGGAACGGCGTGCTTATACCCAAGGGTTACGAGTCATTGTTGGACAGCGTCTCGAATTAGGGAATGCGTCTAACTGGACGCTCGCAGAAGATAGAAACACAGATGGTGATCTCTATGATTCTGATGAGGCGGATCCGCTCTATCCCATTATCAATAACAGCAGTAGCCGAACCTATGAACGGAGACAACTTAAGACCCTCCAGGATAATTTAGCTGCCGTGCAAGCAACGACGGTTTACCATTATCAGCATGAAGATGGAGGTTTCCCCCTTGCTACCCTTGCCACTACTGTCCACCCCGGAACAGAAATAACAGTTGAAGATAGCACCACATTTAACCAACAAAATATTGGGGGAACTGACTTTATCATCACCAACTTCTTGGAAGGGCAAGGAACCAACGGTTGGGAATTTGAACCGCCCGGTAGCGTTGACGGTGACCTTGTTACCACACAAGCTGACTTTGCAGACTTAATTGACATTGACACTACCACCACCCCACCCACAAAAACCCCACTGCGTCTTGCTCTGGAAAACTTGGCTTATTTTGCCGGTGACCCTGATGGGGAATTTCCTCCAAAACAAGAAAATGGTGGTAATATTGTCCACCCCTATCCCAACTTAACGATGTGGGGGGATTATTCCAACCTCCGTCGCGCCCTCGACAGTGGTGAGGACTTTGATGACCTGAGCATTGCGGATCAAACAACGATTATTAATGCTGCTGCTAACTTAGGAATGCTGGCTTACAACATTGAGTTAGAAGAAGCAATCTACAACGAAGAAATTGCTAATTTAACTAGTGCTGTTTCTAATTCGGAGGTTAACTTTGGCGAAGCAATTACCAAAGCAGTTTCTGGGCCGAATAATAAACTGATTTATGAATACATTACAAATGATGACATCTTGAATGATGATCGAACTGATAATGATGTGTTAGTGAGTTCCGCTAACGGAAGTGATAAAGTCAAAGACCCAGCAGCATACGCTGGAGGAACTCCAACTGAAGCAGAATTGACTGAATACTTTTCTTTATTTACTCCAGAGCAATATATTCAAGCCTTCAATTTAGCTCCTGGCGGAGGAACAGTGAATCTATCCCTGCTGGAAGAGTTTGCAAAGGCAGCAACTGGTCAAACTCAACCTTTCCCTCAAATTGAACGCGATCGCGAATTTGGCTTTAAGCCCGGTTTACCCTCTGCAGGAGGCAATTCACAGTGGAATCCAGTTACTGGGATTTCTGAAAATCCAGCTTATTATCTAACTGAAGATTCAACCGGATTAGATATTCCCATTGTTACCGGTTGCGACCCTGACATCTTTGATCCGGTTGTGGTTGGTTCAGGGGGTGGTTTGACTGAGAAAAAAGTCGGACTCGCTTTAGCAGCTTGTGATGAATCCTTGGGTCAAAGCGCGCCTCCTCTGTATCCTTCCCTGTACTATCTCTTCCCAGTTGCTGATCATGCTCATGACGGTGGACTGAATGCGCGTCAACCCAATGAAGATTACAACAATAACGGAACTCTTGATACTGTTGATGAAATCGATATCGACGGTGATGGCGTATTTGGTGGAATTGATGACCTCAATGGCAATGGCGTTCAAGAGACTGGCATTAGCGAAGACCTCAATGGAAATGGTGTTCTGGATGCGGAACCCTATATTGTAGATTCCTATATCTTTGATCGCCCCAGTAGCGATGGGGTGAATTGGAACTTCACTTACCGAGTGATTGCTGATGCTAACGGTAACGAGGAAGAAGATGGCACTGAAGATAGCATTGGCGAAATTGCCCTCCCCCCGAAAGCCAGTGTAAGCGATTTTGTATTACCCACAGCAAGTAGTGGTGACTTCGATATCAATAATCAGATTACTGACTCTAGCGGAGGTAACACTTATGTTTCTTTACTTGATAAGGGAATGTATAACGGTCGTCAGCAAATGGCAGTGCGCCACATGAACCTTGATTTAGCCTTACTCAAAGACGATATTGCTGCTGGCGGTGAACCCTGGATTCCCAACTCAGGGATTGTTTATGCGTTCCGAGAAGATGCCATCCGTGAAGATGGTATTGCCCGACCTCGTGCGACAGACTGGGGAAGCTGTAATGAAGACGATAAAATCACTGATGGTGATTGTGCCATGGATCCTACAGTGCCCCGTGATCCGCCTAAAAACGATGAAAATGGCGTTAGTGCCAAGCCAGTTGATTATGCAACTGACCCCGACCGTCGTCCCCATGCTTTCCGATTAGCGAATGGTGCCGATCTGGGTCGCGACACTACAGACCGTGGATTATCTTTCATTACCGATAACCCAGTTGCAATGTTAGGCGACTTCAACCTTCATACAAAAGAGGAATTCACAGAAAAACTGAACATCAACAATTACAACAACTTCTACAGTCGCTCTAACCTTGAGACTGGTTTTGCCAGAGCGGGTAGCGACCAGTGGCGACCGACTGAAATCCTATCTGATGCGATTACCATTCTGTCTAATAACTACTGTGATGGCGTTATTGAAAATGCCATTGAAGGCAATGACAAGGGCTGTGGAAGTGGTCAAACATCGTCTTATCGGGATACTAAGTTAGACCCAGATAATGGCAAAAATTGGATTCGCAGCATTCCAGGCGACGATGAGTCACCCATTAAGTTGGATCGCGATGGCAAAATTCTCTATGATGACGGAGGGACAATCAAGCAATATGATGATCTCAAAGGTAAAAATGGTAAGCAAGGACTGAATAATGCCAGTGAAACCACAATAAACACCGTTTTTGTCAGTGGATTAACCCCCACCCGAGAAGGAGAAAGCTATGGTGGCTTGCATAACTTCCCCCGCTTTAATGAAAATTGGGGTGGCACTAACTTAATTATCAGTGGCTCTTTTGTTCAGCTCAACTTTAGTACCTACGACACGGCCAGCTATGACCATGAAGATACATTTGAAAGCGATCCAACTCCTGGTAATGGTGAGGTGATTCCATACTATAGAGCTCCGAACCGGAGATGGGGATATGATGTTGGCTTGCAGTACAATCCGCCAGGACCGATTGTTGAGCGTTTACTCTCTCAGTCCGGCTTACGGAGTGAAATTTATCAAGAAATCGAAGCCAGCGACCCCTACATTCAACAACTGTGTAAAGCGGCAACCAGTAACTCTCAGACCTGTCAATAAGGAGCATCATGAAACCTCAATTTTCCCTATGGCTGGGATTACAGTTTAATCACCAACCGTCTTCCCAAAAAGGGCTAACACTTGTGGAATCTCTAGCCGCACTAGTGATTACCACCATTGCTCTGACTGCGGTTGCCCCTCCTCTGTTATTTTCAGCAGCAACCCGGGTACAAAGTCGTAATATCAAGCAAGCACAAGCGGTTGCTCGCCAAGAACTTGATCGAGTAAGAGCCATTTTCACCCGTGAGGAGGGACTTTCTCCCAGCAAGCAAGACGGGAATGTTCCGCCAAAATCAAGCACTTCTCCCCTCCATCAAACCAATGGACCAGAAACACTCACGGCTGACCGCTCTAAATTAACGGACCCCAAAAAAGCCCTAACCTTAGATGTCGATGGGGATAATGACATTGATGTTTTTGTCCAGTTAATTCGGGATGAAGGGGCTTGTTTTACATCGGGTCGAGCCGAAGATCAGTTAGCTGTTTTTGAGATGGGAGTGAGAGTCTACGATATTGCTGCGAAAGAGAATTTGGGTAATTTAAAAACCACAGTTGCTTCTTCCAACCTCACTCAGGGGTTAGGACAACGAACGACTAATCCCATTGCAGTTGCTTATACCGAAATCAGCCGGAGTGACTTAAAACTGTCTCTCACTGAATATCAAAAATATCTTTCTGGTACATCAGGCAGTAACTGTCCCAGTTAAACCCAATAGACATAATTATAGTGCTTAAATTTACCTTGTGATAATGAGCCGATTGAGCCATGATAAACGTCCATCGCTTAAAAACTTACTTCGCCAATCAATTGCATTTCCAGAAAGTGGCAAATCGCGCCAAGGGTTTTACCCTGACTGAATTACTCGTCACCATTGTCATTGGTGGAGTCATTGTTTCGAGCATAACAGCCCTCCTCACTGATGTTGTCCGTGCCAACCAACAAGAAAAAGTACGGACGGCAACGCAGCAAGATATGGAACGCGCATTGGAATTTATTGAAAGTGACTTAAAAAATGCAACTTATATCTACACGGGAGACGAACTTCGTAACAAACGCGGCGATCTGAAATCCGTTGCGTCTCATTTAGACGTTAATCAGGATTATCACATTGTTCTTGCTTTCTGGAAGCCAGAAACAATTCCTTATTCCCCCGCAGGAGCAAAAATTCCTTTGCAATGTGACGATGGTTCAGGGGGATTAAACAGTAAATTGAATTCAACTGACACTACTCTTGAAGAATGCACCGATTTGCAAGTCGAACGACGGACTTATACTTTAGTGGCTTATCTTCAGGATACCAATCCGACCGATACTTGGAGCGGTCGGTCTATCATTCGGCGGTACGAGTTGCGGAAGTATGATACCAATACCAGTGAAACTTATACAAGCAACTCGCAAAAATACCTGAAACTGACGCTTAATGACGGTTATGTTGACCCAGTGAAAAAAGCAGATGACTTTTGGAACTGGCCCTATGATAGTGAAGATGTAGACTTACAGTCATCGAAACCCACTATTAATGGCAATACAAGTGACGTTTTAGTAGATTTTGTTGACGATCCGAGCAACGATACAGGCAATCTACCCACCTGTTTAGATGAAAGTGGGGGCACTGATACCAATGGCAATGGCACTATAGATGTTTATAGCCGCACACCAGCAGCGAATCAATCAAAAAGTTTCTTTGCTTGTGTAAGAGAAAGTAGCCTCGATGGAGATGTGAGCGAGGGGAACCAAGACGTCATTCTCTATCTGCGCGGTAATCCTGACGGTCGCTCGGGATACAACATTAAAACCAGTGATTCTTATACTCCCTTACCCACTTTAAGTAGCCAAGTATTAGTGCGAGGAGTCGTTGATAAGTACTTTGATAACTAAGCGAGGAAGGGAAATCGTTAATGTTTAATTCACTGCCGAAGAAAAGTTCTATTCAGGGATTTACCCTTTTAGAAGTTTTAGCCATTACCGTTATTATTGGCATTTTAGCAGGCATTGCTGCGCCTAGTTGGTTTGGGTTTATGCAACGGCAAAGGCTGAACACAGCTCAAGATGAAGTTTTTCGTGCTATACAACAAGCCCAACAAAAAGCTCGGCAAGAAAGTACCAGTTGGCAAGTGAGTTTCCGAGAAGCGACGGTTGATGGCGAAACCGTTGTGCAATGGCGCACTGAAGAAGAGATTGACGCCGATCCTGATCCTTTTCTCAATAACGTTACAGGCGGGTGGAATAGCTTAGATTCACGGATCAATTTAGGTAAAATCAATTTTGAAAGCGATAATGCTAGCTCACCAACAGCTTGGCGCATCCAGTTTGATTACAAAGGTAGAGCCTTGGGTGATGATGGGTTCTATCAAGGTACAATTGTTCTCTCAGCCGAGAATATTTCAGATAAACGATGTGTTATTATTTCTGACCTTTTAGGAACGCTTCGCGAAGCGAAAGATGAGGAGTGCAGTTAAATTTAGGGATCATCCTCTTCTTAAGCTAAAGGTCTGTTGTTTGCTCGCAATGGTACAGTTCACCTCTTAATATTGATGCCAGGGCATGGTGATCAGAGGGGTCAATGCCCAAACCAGTTCTCTGCCTAAATGGATGAGTGGGGGAGTAGTGACCTCTTCTTGATTGATTAAGGCTTCAATGCGCTCTTCGAGGCGAGTTTTAGTTGCAGGACAACTCAAGGCGGCGCAACCGACATCGGGATATTGCACTGTAAACTTGGCAACCGTTACTAAAGATTCTGCCAGCACAATCGGATCAACAGTTTGCGCAGCTTTCCAATCCGCACGCAGTTCTCGTAACAGCAGTAATTCTTCCCAAAGTGGTTGGCTTTGCGGCAACCAAGCGGTCATCCGATAAAGCCAACCTAGCCAGAAGAAGCAAAAGGTATCGCGGTAATAGACATGGGCTTGTTCGTGAGCAATGACGGCTTCTAGCTGCTGGGAATTAAGAATCGACAGTAATCCTTCACTGATGACGAGTTGCGAATGCCACCAGCCAATTTGGGCGCTATAAGGAACAGCAATTGGCAGCACTTGCGCCGGATAACCGGCAACAATAGTATGAGAAGTTTGAGGCAGGTGTTCGCGCGATCGCGCTCCTTGATAAAATTGCCAAAGTAAAGCACTCAGCGCAAAACAGCCAAAGAGGATGGTCAGCCCATAACTGAAGTGACCATTTTCCAGCCCTAACATTTTGCCATGAGTGCCCATGACTAAAACCGACATTGCCGTCATCAGCAGCAAAAGCGGCGGAAAAAGAAAATAAAAGAGGGTGCGTTCCCAGCGTTGGCGATAGTCAGAGGCATCGGGCGACCACAGCCAACGGATGATGACTGCCCCCAATAACGCCATTACAATCATTACCGTGTGCATTATTGCTGTTCCTCCCGCCGTTGACGAATCGCTCTTAACCTCAGCGCGATCGCGTCGAGTTGTTCTAAACTGGCTGTATCAAGTCGATCAGCAAAAGACGCCACTAAATCGGGATCACTCACCGCTAAAAACTGATTCAGTTGCTCATACGCCTTCAGCGCCTGGGCTTCCTCCCGAGACAGGGTTGCTTGCCAATAAAATACCCGTCTTTGTTTATGACATTTGAGCCACCCTTTCTGGGTGAGCCGTTGTAAAACGGTTGTCACGGAAGTGTAAGCTAATTCTCGGTCCGGATTGCTCAAAATTCGTTCATGAATCGCTTTGACGCTGGCGCAACCTAACTCCCAAACTATGTCTAAAATTTCTTGTTCTAACCATCCTAAGGATAACTTTTTGGGACGTTCCGGCGGTAAAGGAGTCATTCGTCTGTACAGATTTTTTAAAAAGAATTTTATTCTTTATCTTCTAGCATTTCCTAGAAAAATTTGTCAAAGATGAGCGCTTTAGGCAAGCGCCAATTTTGATGATAGGATCTCATTTACATCACAATTTTAAATTCGTGTTAAAAGAGTCGAGATGGCACAGACAATATTTTTCAATGCTTTACGGGAAGCGACTGATGAAGAAATGGCGCGAGATGATACCGTTTTTGTTCTCGGCGAAGATGTCGGTTCTCGGCGAAGATGTCGGTCATTATGGCGGATCCTATAAAGTGACGAAAGACCTTTACAAAAAATATGGCGAGCTGCGTTTATTAGATACGCCGATTGCCGAAAATAGCTTTACAGGAATGGCAGTGGGCGCAGCAATGAGCGGGTTACGTCCTATTGTCGAAGGCATGAACATGGGCTTTTTACTGCTGGCGTTTAACCAAATTGCTAATAATGCCGGGATGTTGCGCTACACTTCCGGTGGTAATTTTAAAATCCCTCTGGTGATTCGCGGACCCGGTGGCGTCGGCCGCCAGTTGGGGGCTGAACACTCGCAACGGTTAGAGGCGTATTTTCAAGCGGTTCCCGGTCTAAAAATTGTGGCTTGTTCAACCGCATATAATGCGAAAGGATTGCTTAAAAGCGCGATTCGTGATAATAATCCTGTTCTTTTTTTTGAGCATGTCTTGCTCTATAACTTAAAAGAAGATTTACCCGAAGGAGAATATTGGCTGCCGTTAGATCAAGCAGAACTCGTTCGTCCGGGAAAAGATGTTACCATTCTCACTTACTCTCGAATGCGGCACCATGTTCTGCAAGCACTCAAACCTTTAGAAGAGCAAGGCTTCGATCCCGAAGTGATTGACTTAATTTCCCTCAAACCTCTCGACATGGAAACGATTAGTGAGTCGGTGCGGAAAACCCATCGGGTGATTATTGTGGAAGAATGTATGAGAACCGGGGGCATTGGTGCCGAATTAACCGCTCGCATTAATGATGAATTGTTTGATGAACTGGATGCACCGGTGGTGCGTTTATCGTCTCAAGATATTCCCACCCCCTACAATGGAACCTTAGAACGCTATACCATTGTGCAGCCGCAAGACATTATTTCCGCTGTGGAAGACATGATGGCTTTGAAGGTGTAAGGGCAGAACTGATGCAACAACAGCGAACAACGATCGCGCTCATTTTTTTCCTGATTATCGGTGCTCTGGTAGCACTGGTCCAACTTTCTGTGCCCCTGGGGTTAGATTTAAGAGGCGGGGCGCAACTGACCATTCAGGTCAAACCCACGGAAGAAATTCAACAAATTACGCCCGACCGCCTAAAAGCGGTGAAGCGGGTGATTCAAAATCGCGTCAATGGCTTAGGCGTCTCGGAACCGATTGTGCAAACGGTAGGGGGTGATCAAATTTCGGTGCAGTTACCAGGCGTGAGTGACCCTGCCCAAGCCGAACGAGTACTGGGTGGAACCGCTCGCTTGGAATTTCGGGCGCAACAACCCAACACCGAACAGGAATTTCAATCCGCGTTTTTACAGCGTCAGCAGCTGCGCACCCAGTTAGAGGAGTTGCGACAAAATCCCGACGCAAATGCCGAAGCCATTGCAGAAACTACAGCAGAGTTAAAAGAAGTCAATGGCGCGATCGCGCAGTCGTTTTCTCCGGCTCAACTCACGGGCAATACCTTACAAGATGCTCGCGCCCAACCCCTTTCCAGCGGCGATAACTGGCAAGTGGCGATTCGATTTGACCAAGAAGGGGCAAGCCAATTTGCTGAATTAACCCAAAATATTGCCGGTACCGGTCGCGGCTTAGGCATTTTCCTCGATGATGTGCTGGTTAGCGCGCCCACTGTCGGTCCCGAATATGCCGATAATGGCATTACCGGTGGCAGTGCAGTTATTACCGGCGGTTTTAGTATCCAAGAAGCCCAAGACTTAGCGATTCAATTACGCGGGGGGGCACTGCCCTTACCGGTGGAAATTGTGGAAAATCGCACGGTTGGTGCGACCCTGGGTCAAGAAAGCATTGAACGCAGTATTTATGCCGCCCTCTCAGGCTTAGTATTGGTTTTAGTGTTCATGGCGGTTTACTACCGTTTACCCGGCTTAATTGCCGATTTAGCCCTGGCAATTTATGCCTTACTCACCTTCGCGGCTTATGTTTTAATTGGCGTCACGCTCACCTTACCGGGGATTGCAGGGTTTATCCTCAGTATTGGTATGGCAGTGGATGCCAATGTCCTCATTTTTGAACGCACCCGCGAGGAACTCCGCGCCGGCAAAACGCTGTATCGGGGAGTAGAATCGGGATTTTATCGCGCTTTTTCCAGTATTCTCGATAGCAATGTCACCACACTCATTGCTTGTGCGGCTCTGTTTTGGTTAGGGTCAGGGTTAGTCAAAGGCTTTGCTGTTACCCTCGCGATCGGTGTTTTAGTGAGCTTATTTACAGCGCTCACCTGTACCCGCACCTTTCTCCTTGTTGCTGTGTTAGGGTTCCCCTCGGTGCGTAAAAAACCGGAATTATTCTGTCCCAATTTGGTGGTGTCGGCAAAATGAAACTCAAGGTAATCAAACAACGGTATTTTTGGTGGACCGTTTCCGCCTTTGCTTTCGTCCTTTCCCTACTGGCGATGATCATTTCTTATACGCAATTTGATGCCCCCTTGCGTCCGAGTATTGATTTTGTTGGGGGAACCCGTTTGCAGTTAGAACAAGATTGTTCAATTCCGAATAATTGCGATCAGCCCATTGAGGTGAACCAAGTTCGGGAGATCCTGACCGAACAAGGATTCCCTGAAGCCAGCATTCAAGTGGTGGGAGAAGCGCGGCAAGGGCTGTCAATTCGCACCCGTAACTTAGATGTGGACGAACGCACGCAACTACAAAGTGCCTTAACCGAAGCAGTGGGGCAATTTGATCCCAAAACCACGAAAATTGACACCGTGGGTCCCACCATTGGTCAAGAACTATTTACATCCGGGATCTTAGCGTTGCTAGTGTCATTTTTTGGGATTATTGTTTATCTCAGCATTCGCTTTCGCCTCGATTATGCTGTCTTTGCCATTTTTGCCCTATTTCATGATGCTTTAATTACCTCCGGTGTTTTTGCGATCTTAGGCTTAGTAGCTGGCGTGGAAGTAGATAGTTTATTTTTAGTTGCCCTGTTAACGATTATTGGTTTTTCGGTGAATGATACGGTTGTGATTTATGACCGGATTCGGGAAACGAGGCAGATGGAACCAGAAGTGGACATGAATCAAGTGGTGGATGATGCGGTGAATCAGACTTTGACCCGTTCCATTAATACCACGTTAACCACAGTGTTGCCATTACTTGCTATCTTATTATTTGGAGGGGATACCTTAAAAGAATTTGCTTTGGCTTTAATTATTGGCTTCATTTTAGGGGCATATTCGAGTATTTTCTTAGCCAGTACCCTCTTGGCTTGGTGGGAAGAACGACAAGCAACC
Source organism: Cyanobacteria bacterium GSL.Bin1 (assembly GCA_009909085.1). Classification (NCBI taxonomy): domain Bacteria; kingdom Bacillati; phylum Cyanobacteriota; species Cyanobacteria bacterium GSL.Bin1. Next base: position 30,789 of record JAAANX010000038.1, read on the forward strand.
CCAGAACCTGAACCGTCCAATGAGCAAGTGTAAGTGATTTTCAAGTTTTGGCAGTTGATGATTCAGAATTAGGGATTCAGATGCAACGACTGCACCAGCTGACTGTTTTCAGTCGTTGGGTGTTGATTGTTCTCTCTTGGGCGATTACCTTACCGATTGTCTTCTGGCAGCTAAGGGAAGAAATTGCTTTGATCCGTTCTCACTTTACAATGGCTGCCGTGCGCTATGCCTTGGTGTTTAACCCCGGTTACGCGATCGCGCTCAGTTGGTGTCTTGGCATTACTACTGCCGTCTTATTGTGGCAAAGTAGTAATATTCTGTTTGGCTTTTCCGAACGTTACCGCCAGGAACTGGAAAAGCGAGTCCGACGCATCCGGAGAAAAGGGAAATCTCATCTGCTGTGGCGTTGGGTCATGCGTTAAGTCTCGGGTGTGGGGGCGGAAATTTGTTGCCAATCGGCTGGAGTATTACAGTTAAACAAGGTAGCACGATCGCGCACGGTTAATTCTTGGACGGGATGCCGGTCTAAAAAGCCTTGAAATGAGCGTTTTCCTGCCGCTAAATAGGTGGCAAATAAGGCGGAACACTGGTCACGATAAAACCCCGCTAACGGTTCCCAGCCTTGAGGCGATTTGGGTAAAAGTGCAACCTTTTCTGCAGTTACTCCCTCTATCTGCCGACACCAGAATTCTAGTTCCGAGACGGTCAGTTTGGGTAAATCACAGGCTAGCGCTAAAATCCAGGGAGTTTGCACAACTTGTAAGCCCTGGTATAGCCCCACTAAAGGTCCATGAGGGATTGTCTCCTTTGAGGACACCGTTTCTGGAATAAGCTGACAGCCGGGAGGAAGTATATCTTGATAACGCTCTCCCCAAGGGGTAACAATATAAACCTGCGGGGTGAGGGTTTGGGCTAACTGACAGGTGCGTTGCAGAAGCGGCGTTCCTGCCACTGTCATTAAAGCTTTATCTTCTCCCATGCGCTGACTTTGTCCGCCAGCAAGAATAATGGTGCTGAGATGATTTTCCCGGGAAGAGGCAATAGACATGAGACACTAGAAAAAAACGTTAAACATCAGCCAATAGACTTATGAGTCAAGATTTTAGCGCGGTTAGGCAGCAATTGGAAACGCTGATCACCTCACAGCAAGTTAGTTATGAACCGCAGTGGCAACCCGCACCCCAGTTACCGGCAAAGCCCTTAGTTATCCCAAAAACAGAAGCAGCGGTGGGGAAAGTGTGCGCGATCGCGCAGCAAAATCAGCGTTCAATCGTTCCTTGTGGCAATGGGACTAAACTCACCTGGGGCGGATTTCCCCCTCAGTTTGACTTCTACCTTAGCACCCGTCACCTCAACCAAATCGTTGATCATGCCGTGGGTGACTTAACCGTGACGGTGCAAGCTGGCATCACTCTCGCCCAATTGCAAGAAAAACTTCACCAAAGCAATCAGTTTCTACCACTTGATCCAGCCGATCCCGAAACCGCAACCCTCGGCGGCATTGTTGCCACTGCAGACGCGGGCAGTTGGCGAGAACGTTATGGTGGAGTTAGAGACTTACTCATTGGCATTTCCTTTGTTCGCGCCGATGGGGAAATCGCCAAAGCGGGAGGACGGGTTGTGAAAAATGTTGCCGGATACGACTTAATGAAACTCCTGACGGGATCTTATGGCACCCTTGGTCTGATCACCCAACTTACCTTCCGTACTTATCCGTTACCACCGGCGTCTGCAACCCTTGTTTTAACGGGCGATACGGATGCCATTACACAAGTTGCCCAAACCCTTCGCAATTCCACCTTAACGCCCACCCGTGCCGATTTATTATCTCCTGCTGTTAGCGAGAAACTCAACTTAGGAAAAGGCTTAGGCTTCATTATTCAATGGGAAACGATTATCGAAAGTATTAATCAACAAATTGAAGAACTGAACCAGATTGCAAAATCATTTTCCCTGACAATAACCCGTTACCAAGGGGAGAATGAAAACTTATTATGGGATCAATTGAAATCTTTAACTTCTGTCCCTGGCAATAATAACCAAATTACTTGTAAATTCGGCTTATTACCCACTGCAAACTGTCAATTTTTCTCAGAACTCCCCCCTGACAGTTACGCTATCATTCATAATAAGAGCGGTTTAGGTAAACTAATTTTATTTGAAGATTTATCATTATCCACTCTGCAATCAATTCGCAATTACTGTGAAAAGAATCAGGGGTTTATGACCCTTCTTTCTGCTCCTAAAACGATTAAAGAACAAATCGAGCCTTGGGGATATTCTGGTAATGCATTAGCCATAATGAAAAAGATTAAACAAGAATTTGACCCCAATAATCAGTTTAATCCGAACCGTTTTGTAGGTGGAATTTAAAGCAATTTTTAACTTTAAAAATGACAGAAAAAGAAGCAAACTTAGATAATTTTATCAAGCCAGCAACTGGATTTGACGAAAAAAAACCGCCGCAACCCGAACTGGTTGATGACTGTGTTCATTGTGGCTTTTGTTTATCCACTTGTCCCAGTTATCGGGTGATTGGCAAAGAAATGGATTCCCCACGAGGACGCATTTACCTCATGGATGCGATTAATAAAGGGGAAGCCGAGTTAGATGAAGCAACGGCACAACATTTTGACTCTTGTTTAGGGTGCTTGGCTTGTGTGACCACTTGTCCCTCCGATGTCCAATATGACAAACTGATTGCTGCGACTCGTCCGCAAGTGGAACGGAATTATCCTCGTAACCTGTTAGATCAACTGTATCGCCAGTTGATTTTTAAGTTATTTCCTTATCCCCAGCGGTTACGTCCACTGTTGGTTCCCCTATTCGCTTATCAGAAATTAGGCTTACCAAACCTAGTCCGGAAAACAGGGCTACTGAAACGGATTTCTCCTCGTTTAGCGGCAATGGAGTCGATTTTACCGGAAATTACAGCGCGATCGTTCCAAGATAATTTTCCAGATGTAATTCCTGCGCAGGGGAAAAAACGGTATCGCGTGGGGGTAATTTTAGGGTGTGTGCAACGTCTCTTTTTCTCCCCAGTGAATGAAGCGACCGTTAGAGTGTTAACTGCCAATGGTTGCGAAGTTGTGATCCCGAAAAGCCAAGGGTGCTGTTCTGCTTTACCCGCCCACCAAGGGCAAGAACAACAAGCACAAGCCTTAGCCAAACAAATGATTGATAGTTTTGAGGGAACTGATGTCGATGCCGTGATTATTAATGCTGCCGGTTGTGGACATACCTTAAAAGAATATGGACATATTTTAGAAGATGATCCCGACTACAAAGACAAAGCAAAAGATTTCGCCAATAATGTAAAAGACGTGCAAGAATTTCTTGCCGAAGTAGGATTAACCACTCCCCTTTCTCCTGTGCAAGATGAGCCCTTAGACATCGTTTATCAAGACGCCTGTCACTTATTACATGGACAACAAATTAGCCTCCAACCCCGGCAACTTTTAAAGCAAATTCCGAACCTGACCTTACATGAACCGGTTGATGCGGCGCTGTGTTGTGGTAGCGCTGGGGTTTATAATATGCTCCAACCCCAAGTTGCCGAAGAATTAGGTGAGAAGAAAGCCAATAATCTCCTTAACACCGGCGCAAAAATGATTGTTTCTTCTAATCCAGGTTGTTCTTTACAGATTCAAAAACATCTCCATCAACAAGGAAAAACGGTTCCTCTGCTTCACCCGATGCAATTATTGGATTATTCGATTCAGGGCATTAGGTTGTGATTGATTAGTCATTGGTCATTGGTCATTAGTCATTAGTCATTGGTCATTGGTCATCAAAGATTCACCTTGTCACCTTGTCTCCTTGTCTTTAGGGACTTGCCTGCAAACCGATTGCTTGTTCAAGTAGCGCTATCCCAAGGGCAAAGGACAAAGGACGAAAAACCAATGACAAATTGATTATGGCTGACTGGGAACTGTTTCCACTAACTTGAGATATTCTGTATTCACTCCCGAATCGCGGGTTAAGGTAATTTTTCCGGTACGGGCGAGTTCCCGAATGCCAAACTTACTCAGCATTTGGATAATTGCCACCATTTTTCCGGGATCGCCAACCACTTCTAGGGTGAGGGAGTCTTCTGAAATGTCCACCACTCGGGCGCGGAACACTTGAGCAAGTTCAATCACTTCCGCTCGCCCGGATGCCGTTGCATTTACTTTGATCAGCATCAGTTCCCGTTCGACACAAGGAACTTGGGTTACATCTTGCACTTTCAGGACATTAATTAACTTGTAGAGTTGTTTCGTTAACTGTTCAATGGTGCGATCATCGCCGGGAACCACCATCGTAATCCGAGAAATACCCTCTTTTTCTGCGGGTCCCACGGCAAGACTTTCAATGTTGTAGCCTCGTCTTGCAAATAAACCAGCAATGCGGGTTAGTACCCCTGCTTCGTCTTCCACCAAAACGGATAACGTATGTTTAAGCATCAGTCGCTAACTTAGAACAATTGAGATGGATGGGAGATTGACAGTGGACTCAGAAGATTCACTCTTAAGCCCACTGCAATCATCGGTGAGTACCTATCATAGCAAGAACTTTCCCCTCCCTGATCCGAAGTGAGTTAATCTGTCTGGGTGGTTAGACTTAAGCCCGGAGAAAAGCACCAATGCCTTCGGCTTGCTGTAATTGTTCTCGGGCCTCTCCTTTCACTAATTCTCTCACTTAAGGTCGAGTGACGATCTGGGGTTTGTTCAATTTCTTCTTGCAGCGATCGCAGCTGATTTTTGGCAACCGTCACAAAGCCCTGATTCAAGTAAGTAATGACCAATGACCAATGACCAATGACTAATGACTAATGACTAATGCTGTTTGACCTCATTACGCTGGCGTTCCGTCAATTCCAGCAGTTGACGGCGGGCCGCTTTAAACGCATCTTTAATCAGAGGCTGCAACGCTTCGTATTGACGGTTTTTACCAGAATTTTTATCCACGGCGATTTCGTGACCCCGCTTAACGGTTAAGTCGATACGGACTCGATACGGGGAACCCGTTTCTGGGTTTTCATGTTCTTTTTCAATGGCAACCCGACAGCTATTGATATGGTCACAGACTTTTTCCAGTTTCTCGACTTGTTCTCGTACTAAAGTGTCAATCGTTTCGCTTTTGGTCAGGTTGCGGTGAGTAATTTCTAAAGGGAGTTCCATAGGGCTGTCCTCATCTCCTGTTGAGCCAGAAACACACTGATAGCAAAGTACTTGGCAGGCTCGTATCTATAAATTCCTTTGTGTCCTTCGTATCTTTGTGGTGAATCCAAACACTTCCTTGTAATACACGTCTAAACCAGCAGACTTATTCCATATGCGACGACAATCAACGAATTTATCCTTCACTTTAAAATTTAACAAGTGGGTCTGCTCCCTACTTTTACGGATAGCCGAAATTCTTGCCAAGGAGGGGTAACGGCTATCCGCCCAGAAACGATTAAGAAGGGACAACCCGACGCCGTTGAACCGTTGCCAGGGCTTCCACTAAACTGCGCACCGTTGCCACCATCGCTACTTCATCATCGAGTTGATTAATGGCAGAACCGACACCGACACCGGAAGCACCCGCCGCGATCGCCATGGGAACTGTGACACTGGATAAGCCAGAAGCGCATAAAACAGGCACAAAAACGGCTTGGGAAATACTAGCTGCCGCCGCTAAAGTGGGAGTCGCTTTTTCAATCAATCCCAGCATTCCCCCATGAGTGGGACTGCTACTGGTTCCGCCTTCGGTTTGAATAATATCAGCACCCGCTTCCACCAACTGCATTGCCAGTTCGACTTGTTCATCTAAAGGCAAAATATGAGGAACCGTTACCGACAGCGTAATCGTTGGCAGTAACTGACGTGTTTGTCGGGTTAACGCTAAAACTTCTGCTGCTTCAAAGCGTCGCCCTTGGGCATAAAAGGTGTCGAAGTTACCAATTTCAATTAAATCTGCCCCCGCTTCTACACAGGGCAAAAAAGCCTCTGGATCAACTGCCGATACGCAAACCGGAAGAGACGTGAGGTCTTTTGCCATCTTCACTAATTCAGCATCTGCAGCAATATCCACAAACGTTGCCCCACCAGCACTGGCAGCTTTAATGACTTGGGCAACCTTGGCGCGATCAAAATTATTCAACCCACTAATTACTTTCAGGACATCCTGATGCTGAAATGCTCCTTCTAAATTCGGGTGCATAGTCATTGTTGAATTTTCCTTAAAATCTCTTAATCTGGAGAGCCATTATAGCTGATTCTTGTTACTCATCGAACCGCGTAATTCTGTTCTCTCTTCCCCTTACTTATCAAAAAAGTGTGTTTTTGTCTTTTCCTTTACAGGATCGTTACATTACCACCTGAGAAATAATCGTTACGGTTCTACTTGCATCAGGAAATTGAGCGCTTTTCGCAAACATTACTATTTGCAAACTCTCATTAAATCTTCTTACAAAGCTGGCAACTCCGGAAATGGTTTCGGTTTAATGAAAACAAAGAAGCAGAGTGTATTTTTTCAGAAATAAATTAAGGGTACCATGAAGCGATATCCACAACTCACCCGATTAATTTGGAATTATTATCGAGAAAATAAGTCCGAATCCCAACAATTGAAAATCTTAGGAAATTGCAAAGTCAATCGGCGTTGGGGTGATTTTCGGATTAACTGCCCAAATTCGGAATTGGCGAATGCAGTCTGCGATTTAATTCCTTTATTAGAACTGCCAATTATTAAGTTACGTTTAGCAAAACGCATTAAAATTTTAGTTGAAGGGCGTTTGTTTCGTTCAGTTGCCGTCGGCTCTCAACACCTGAGTCCGGCGGATGCGAGGAAGTTTTTAACAAACTATTGACCAACGGTCAAAGCCGGCACCTTCTTGAACAGAAGACGTAATCTTTGACGCCTGTCAAGAAATCTGTTTTAGTATAAAAAAGAGAGTAATCGGGCAAGATCACTCTCTCATTCAGTTATCTAAGTAGCGGTTAGAAGCTATTTAGAAGCAACTTTTTCTTCGATATTCTCAGTAGCCTGTTGAGCATCTTGGCGGATCTGTTCAGGCTGCTGTTCTTCAGAGAGGACTTGCGCGCTAAGCCAACTGCTAATGAAGGTGTCAACGGAGAATAAGCCACCCCCATTAATGAGGAAGAAGAGGAAGCAGCTGGCATAAATGGATGAGAGTTCTAAATAGGGAATACTGAAACCGGCAACTAAGATATGGTGATACATGGCGATTGCCATTGTCCCAACTAAACCCAGTGCAGCCGGGCGCGTCAGTAACCCTAAGGCAACCAAGGGGGCCCCGATCAATTCAGTGTAGGCAGCAACATAACTGAAGAAGATCGGAAAAGGTAGTCCAATCACTTCTACGTAAGCCGTTGCAAAGCTTTCAATGTCAGATAGTTTATCGAGTCCGTTGTGAATCATCATCACACCCACAACGACTCGCAGAATTGCCCAAACAGACTGGGACCAATAGTTAGCGCTGAAGTTAGAGCGCAAGAGTTTTGATGATAAATCAAGTGCTTTTTGAACCATTATGTTTTATATTTTTCCTGAAGTAGCTCGTGCATGGGATTAAGCTCAATGAAGAGTAAATGCAAGTTGAGGCGGTAATTTTCTCCCCCCTGAAAACAAAGAATAGGACTTTCGATTTTTGTCCTTTCCAGCAAAGAAGCCTTCCATTAGGGGAGACGTACGCTTTAACTGGCATATATTGCTGTGAAATAAATTTTTCTTTTACTCTTCTTTTACAAATATAAAGTAAAACTAAATAAATCGCAATAAAACTTAGTAAATAGAATTGACTTTTCTCAGAATTTTTTCTTCCCTTGAACTTACTCACAGCTTGCTAAACTGAGGAAAGCCCATCACACCCTTATTTATGTGGAGGAGAAACCTTGTCTGTTGGGAATAATCAACCCTCTCCTGATGAAATTCCAGAAGCCTTGAGAGATGTCACTCCCATTGTCAAAACCAAACGGAATCGTTTCTGGCTTTGGCTGGGAACTGGTGTAGGCTTAGCCATAGTCGGTGCAATGATTGGAGTCTATCTCTGGAATGAAAATTCAAACCTGAGAGTGGCCTCTACCCCACAAGTGCTAGAAAACCTGACATCACAACCAGAAAAAAAGAACGAGACAGCGCAAACCGAACAAGAAGCGTTATCCTCAAAAGCCGTCCTCCAAGAAAGCCGTCCTGATTTATTGGGGCATTTGCCTTATGAAGCGGCATCTCCGGAAACTTTAACGCCCGTTACCGCTGATGGTCGCATTCAGTTGAAAACCCCTGCTGCGGAAGACTTTTTGCAGATGCAAGCGGATGCTCGGCGGGAAGGAGTGTTGTTAGTCCCTTTATCAGGGTTTCGTTCTCTTGCCCAGCAAGAAGACCTCTTTTTTGGGGTGAAAGCGCAACGGCGGCAAAGAACAACGGAACGAGCGGAAGTGAGTGCCCCCCCAGGATATAGCGAACATCATACGGGTTATGCCATTGATATTGGTGATGGGAAAGCCCCCGCCACTCATGTGGAAAAAAGTTTTGCTGAAACGGAAGCCTTTGCTTGGTTAGAAGCGAATGCAGCCCGCTACAACTTTGAATTGTCTTTTCCAGAAGAGAATGCGCAGGGAATTAGTTATGAACCTTGGCATTGGCGCTATGTTGGTAATCAAGAAAGCTTAGAAATTTTTTATAAAAACCAATAACAATGAGTGATGTTAATTTAGAGCAGTTATCTCAGCAGCTGGAAAGTTCCAGTCAGCGCGATCGCATGGTGGCCTTAGCGCGGCTGAGAGATGTTGATCCCGAACAAGCGGTTCCCCTGATTAAAAAAGTTTTATATGATAAAAGTTTGCAGATTCGTTCAATGGCTGTGTTTGCTTTGGGAGTAAAACCAACCGCAGAGTCTTTTCCGCTGCTTTTGGAATGTCTTGAAGATGAGGATTATGGGATTCGGGCGGATGCCGCAGGGGCAATGGGCTATTTGCAAGATCAACGGGCTTTTGAGCCTTTGGTACGGTTATTTTATGAAGATACCAACTGGTTGGTACGATTTAGTGCAGCGGTCTCTTTAGGTAATCTCAAAAATCCAGAAGCGAAGCAAGTGTTGCTAGAAGCCCTCAATAGTGAAGAAGTGGTTTTACAACAAGCCGCGATCGCGGCTTTGGGAGAAATTAAAAGTAGCGATGCGATTGAAGAAATGTTACGCTTCGCCCAATCTGAAGATTGGCTGGTGCGTCAACGCCTCGCCGAAGCCCTCGGCAACTTTGCCACTGATCAAAGTATCTCCGCCCTGAATTACTTAAAGAAAGATAGCCACCCCCAAGTGAGCAAAGCAGCAACGATTTCTTTAGAAAAACTTGCCAATTAACTCAATTTTAGAAACGATGATTGATATTAAAACTTTTTTTGAACAAAGTGAAGGCAAATGGTTTACCCAACGGACTCAGTATAATCTGGCGCAAAACAAAGTCGAAAATGGTCAAGCTGAATTAACGGTCGAGTTATTGTCACTAGAAGATGGCGCGATCGCGGATCTCTATGAACAAGTAGCTCGTCAACTGAGTGATCAAACCGCAACCGATTTATCTCATGGTGCTGGGGCAAGAATTAGTTGGGATGCTGATAGCCAAAAAGGCAGTAATTTAATTCTTTTGATTGCCGATGATACACAGCAACAGCAGGGAAAACTGATTCAAAAAACAATAAGTGGTGACTCTATTCCCACTGTCGGTCGCTTTACGCTTGGAGAAGATGAAGCCTTAACGCTATCTACCACTGCTCAAACAAACAGCATTATTAAAGAACGACTGTGGTTTGCTCATCCGAACTTACGCCTGCGCACGGTTTGGCAAGAAAATGAAACCGGACATCAAGGATGGGTTATGTTTTATTCTGAAATTCGCCGCATCACAAGTTAATTCGCTTCTGAATTGGCAACTGCTTTCAGTTTTGAGTAAACCTGAGATTGATCGAGTAAGGGGGTAAAGCGGTCAATACTCAAGGAAGGTTCACGTGCTTCTTCTTCATCTTCGATGACGGTTTCTGCCTCCAATTCTTCTTCAATTTCTGGTTCCGGTTCAGATATGGGGGAAGAATTTCTTCCTCTGTTTTCAACTGCAATAGAAACTTCGCGTAATGCTTTCGGTAGTCGATGACAAATTAACTGTTCAAACTCGTGAGTAAAGTGAAACTTGGGTTGACCCCGATGTTCCCAAAGGTTGAGAATGTGCTCCACCGAAATTGTTTTATATCGTCCTAAATAGAGGGCTTCGATAATGGCTAAGCGAATCCAAGAAGCATCATATTCCTCTAACCAACGTGCTGCCAAGGTTTGCGATGTTTCTCCATCAAGTTCAAAACCATAGTTTTCAATTAAAACTTCAATCAGCTGTTCCATGACTACCCTAACCCAAGGAAGTAATAGTTTCTCGATCAGTATATCAGTAATAATACGTAACTGTAATAATACGTAACTGTTTTCGTTTGTTAGTATTTTATTTTACCTATTATACCTGTAGTTTACTGATCTCTCCCAAATTCATCAAGCGATATTCTTCACATGAGTCAATGATGCTTGCTAGAAGGTCACTGTCATCCTCATCGTACTAGTCAGAATATCAGCTTCTCTTCGATTTTGATTCGGATTGAGATGCCAAATAATTCCTGGGGTAAGCGTAACCTGGTCACTCACTTGCCACTTGTAAAAACCTTCTAAATGCCAAGGAATCTGATTTTCTATGCCAGATTGGTTTTCTAAATAACCCAGATAGGGTTGAGCACCGACAATAATTCCCCCTAAATTATCTGTATGACCCAAGTCTGGAAAAATGATTGAAACCGCATAATTCCAAATTTCTCCGTCACCTTCACCTAGCGCCTTCACATCTGTGTAGCCAAAGCGACCCCCAAAGGCGAGTTTAGAATTAGCTTGCCAAAACACTTCCATCCCGTAGGCATTAGTCACTGTGGGAAATTGGGCTAGAATATCATTCACGACTGCGGTCCCCACAATCGTCTCTCCTTCAGAAAGTCCATCGCTAAAACCAAAGTCTCCTTCTTGAAAATAGCTATGGAGATAATTCACGCCAAAAGAAAGATTGTCGGTCGCCTTCCACTTTAAACGCAGCCCTGTACTATAAGAACCATTCCCGAAGCCGGTTTCTGGATCCTGTGCATCTGAAGTATAGTATCCTACTCCTACGTGCAGGAGATCATGGAGATAATGAGAAATCGCAACGCCAGTTCCACCGCCTAAACTCAGAATGGGGTTGCGTTGAGCAAAGGTCGAAAGGGTTGTGGTTCCAGCGTTATCATCTTCCAAAAAGGGATTAACTGCAGGGGTATTATAATCTGCATGCTGTCCCCCTTTTGCCGTTAACAAGGTACGCGTATTCTCACTCAGTGGGAAGCGATAACTGAGCTTACTCAGAATTAGCGTGTTATCTGTGTTACCACGCCATTGCTGGGTTTGAGTTAGTTCACTGGTCCCATTGGCTAAATTAGGAGTGATGCTATTCCCAGCTGTCAAACGAGTGAGGAGTGAGTCGCGACCGGTAAAGCTCGTCTTAAAATCAAGGCGCGATCGCGCTTGCCCAACAATGCCTGTTTCTTCTCCACTTTGAGCACTATGGGTAACCGCTAAATTCACCACGCCCTGTAATTTAGTGGTGGTTGAAAACTGAGTAATTTCTAACTCTCGCACGAGCGCTGTTACACCATCCACTCGCCCTCGCAAAATCGACAGTTCTCGTGCAAATTCTGTTTGTAGTCGCTGGATAATCGGTTGTTCTTCTAAGCGAATCTTAATCTCCAATTGACCAATACAATGATTGAGTAAAGCGGCAAATTCATAACGACTCACCGCCTGCTCACCGCGAAAAGTTTGATCCGGATATCCGGCAACACATTGGTATTGTCTTTGCAAGGCTTGTAACGCAGAAAATGCCCAGTGGCTCGTCTCAATATCTTTTAAATCAGTAACAGGTATCACAGGTGGCGCTAGAGTGGAATTGGGTTGAGCTTGCGCCGTGGATACCTTCACCATTAACGGAAGGGCGAGGGTGAGTAAAAGCAGAGGGTAACGGTACATAGCAGGGGATGAGTCCTCACAACGTGGAAATCTTGGGCAGGGTTTAGGTTAGCTAGTGTCATTTCTGATATTACCCTTAGCATTATTTCCGATCAGAAGCGTAAAGAATTTCAACAATCACGCTGATCGGCAATTGTGCCGTGGCACTATTTTTTTAAACTAGGTAACAATTTCAGAGAAGAGCTCTTGACACCATTTTTTAAGTAATTTACTTTATAGTTATTTAGTTTTTTTTAAATCAAGTCTTAACAAGAGATGGCGTGAGGGTGTGTTGAAAAATCACACCGGCTTTAACCGTCTCAAGGAGGAATAATAGAATGCGCATTTTGATGATTCAACCCAATTACCATGCCGGTGGTGCCGAAATTGCCGGAAATTGGCCGCCAAGTTGGGTTCCTTATGTGGGGGGTGCCCTGAAGCAAGCTGGGTTCACCAATGTCCGATTTGTAGATGCAATGAGTCAAAACATCTCGGATGAGGTGTTAGCGCAGATTATCGAAACGAATCAGCCAGATGTTGTCTTGGCAACTGCCATTACCCCGATGATTTACCAGTCGGAAACAACGCTGAAAATTGCGAAGGACGTTTGTCCGAATGTGGTTACGGTAATGGGCGGAATTCATCCCACCTATATGTATGCCGAAGTTCTCAATGAAGCACCATGGGTGGATTATATTATTCGGGGAGAGGGGGAAGAAATCACTGTTAATTTGCTAAGCGCGATTGCGCTTGGAACCGATCAAACGGATCGCGCTGAAATTAACGGCATTGCCTTCTTAGACAACGGGGAAGTGGTCGCCACCCCTGCCCATCCTCCGATTAAAAATTTGGATACGCTCAGCCCCGACTGGAGTCTTTTAGAATGGGAACATTATATCTATACGCCCCTGAATGTCCGAGTAGCGGTTCCCAATTATGCCAGAGGATGCCCCTTCCGGTGTCGCTTCTGTTCCCAGTGGCGGTTCTGGCGGAAATATCGATCGCGCACCCCAGAAAAATTTGTGGATGAAATCGAGACCCTAGTGAAAGACTACAAGGTCGGTTTCTTTATTCTGGCAGATGAAGAACCCACCATTAACCGTTCTCGTTTCATTGCCCTTTGTGAAGAACTGATTGAGCGCAACTTAGGAGTTCATTGGGGGATTAATACCCGTGTAACCGACGTTTTACGAGATGAAGAACTCTTGCCCCTCTACCGCAAAGCAGGCTTAGTTCACGTTTCTCTAGGCACTGAAGCGGCAGCACAGTTAAACTTAAATCTTTTCCGGAAAGAAACGACCATTGAAGATAACAAACGGGCGGTGCAGTTACTGAAGAAAAACGGAATTGTTGCCGAAGCGCAGTTTATTATGGGGCTAGAAAACGAAACCCCAGAAACCATCGAAGAAACCTATCGCATGGCACTTGATTGGAATCCTGATATGGTGAACTGGAATATGTTTACTCCTTGGCCCTTTTCTGATTTATTCCAAGATCTCGGCGATCGCGTGGAAGTGCGAGACTATTCCCAATATAATTTTGTCACCCCGATTATGAAGCCCGATCATATGGAACGGGAAGAGGTTTTGAAAGGAGTTTTGCGCAACTATGCTCGTTTCTATATGCGGAAAACTCTCGAATACTGGTTTGCCCGTGATCCCTTCAAACGGAAATACTTACTCGGCTGCTTGAAAGCCTTTGCCAAAACAACTCTGAATAAGCGCTTCTATAATCTCGGTCGTGTCAAATACAAAGGCTTACAGACCAATATCGATCTCGGCTTTGATGAATCGAAAGTTTTTACTCGCGAAGAGTTAGCGCAACGGAAACGGGAACATCCTGAGTTAGAAGCCGATATGAGTTTTGCGGGAACGGTCTCCGGCAATCAAAACTCCTCTCAGCAGTAAGCTGGAAATACTGGAAAATATTGCTTAGGAAAAGAGCATGGATGCATTCAGGTAATTATTGTGGAGTCGGATGAAGCTACTCGCATCCAACTGAGAACCGAGTTGCGCCAACAAGCGGGGATTGAAATTGCCAGTGAAGCGACCAATGGGGAAACGGGATTGGTTTTATTGGAATCGATTCCTGTTGATCTCGCAATCGCGCCCATGATCCTATCGGATATGGATGGGGTCACCTTTACTCAGAAGGTGCGCCAGTTACAAGCAGAAGATGAGGAACTGACCTTTAAAGTTTTATTGCGTTGTTCCCTCCAATCAGAAAAACAGGTAATTGCTGCCTTTGCTGCGGGTGCGGAAGCCTATTGTCGGGATGATTTGAGCATTGCTGAATTAGCCAAGAAGGTGAAAACCACTCATGAACAGGGACTTGCCTTTGATAGCGCGATCGCGCAAGTGATCCAAAACTACGCCACCGAATTAGAGTTGAACGACGCGGATCAAAACCTCCTTAAGGAAATGGCACAAGGGGCTTCCCAAGCGGATCTGTGTGAAGCCATCACCCAACTGCGGACACATTTGCAAAGCAGCGATCGTGTCCACTCTGCTTTAAACGCCTTACGCACCGGTTAGCTTAACTCAAACAAGCCCTGTGTTGTACCGAAGGTGAGTGTTGGGACGGGGCTTTCTTTCGTCTCATTTTTTTCTTTCAATATAAACCCTTTTTTAAAGTTTTGAAAAATGACGATACAAGTTAGCAAAAAAGCCTTCTGGAGAAATCCACTTCTCCCAAATTTTGCGACAGCTATACTGCAAATCGACAAATTCTTGAGGTGTTGACACTCCCCCGGCTAAAGCGCGGGGGATTCTTGGTTCATCGAGGCTGCTTGCTCTGACAGAACGGATTCTACCAGAGTAGAGGCTGCTTCTCCCCAAGCGTGAGTTCCGACGTGCCCC
>JAAANX010000039.1 GCA_009909085.1 Cyanobacteria bacterium GSL.Bin1
GTTTTAACTGTCAGGACACTGATCAATATACCTCCATTCCAGACGCCCAATTCAAAGTTTCTTTTATTCGTAGCGGGTGGTCTGCCGCCAGTTCAGGGGCTCCTAAGAAACTGAATCAGTTTCTTGAAAGAGGGTTATCTTCAATTTTAATCGGGTTTAATGCGATACCCCAACCCTGCCCATAAACGGTTTCAATCCATTGATCGACATTAAGATCAGATAATAGTCTAACTTATGAGTTTGATACGGCTTTTAGCAAACACAGTCATTGTCACAGCAGGAAAGATCATCGAGAAACAGCCCTTCTTGGCGATAAGTTTCCAAGGGAGTCGTATCAATTCCCAGACGTTGCGCGATTGCCTCTGGCACCGAATCTTCGATTCGATCGCGCTAGCAACAACAGCAAATCGTTACGTCTTCTACAGTAATTTGCTAATTCTGCAAAGCGTCTAATACGGGTAAAACATCTTGTTTCTCTTTTACTTCAGGGAGTCGATCAGTCTCAAAGACTGTTATTGATTGATCATCAGCGTCAATGAGATAACCTAATTTTGTCCCCTTCAAATATCTAGTGGAATGAAAAGTGGAAAGACTCAGTTAACATGAATACAAAACCCCGTATTAAGTGACTCAAAATTTTATGGCACAAACGATCTCTTCTCCAATCACGTTAGAGGAGTTTCTAACCATGCCGACAAGCCAGGAGCGTTATGAACTCGTTGAAGGAAATATTGTTGCTAAGATGGCTCCCCAACGCTTTCATTCCAAAACCCAGCGTGCTTTATTACGTTACTTGGAAGAATGGGGAGAGTCTCGTGGTGAGGTAGGGATTGAATGGTCAGTAATTCTTCAGCGACGGGGTAAAGATTGGGTTCCCATTCCTGATTTATTGTTTGTGTCTCAAGAGCGCTTACCAGAGAATTTAGGAGATGAACCTTGTCCAGTACCGCCAGATTTAGCGATTGAAATTATCTCACCCAGTCAAACGTTTGGTGAGATGGCTGAAAAGGCAATGGATTACTTAAATGCAGGGGTGTTGCGGGTGTGGGTCGTTGATCCGCAAGCTCAAAGCATCACCGTATTTGCTCCTTATGCGATGCCGATTACTTATCGCGGAGATGAAAACCTACTGACTGATAGTACCTTACCTGACTTGAGATTAACGGCTCACGCCCTGTTTACGCAAGCTGGCTTGACTTGAAGACTCTCATCAATCAATCACAGATTATGTTGGGAGATTGATACCACTTTTAGCAAACACAGTCATTGTCACAGCAGGAAAGATTATCTAAAGAGGCGATCTGAAAATTCTATAATTTCAACCAACTAAATGGATAACCAAGGCACCTCAAACCAACGGGTAGGACTTTACGGTAAATTTGCTTGCAACCTAGTAAATAGGCAAAAGCTGGGTAAATATATACTTACCCAGCTTTTCGGTATAACGGCTTAACAACTTAATTTGAGAGTGAGAGAGGAGCAGAGGAGTGATTTATGCCGTCCTCAACTAACGAAAATAAAATTTACAGAAGTCCCCAAAAAGGAGATGAGCTCACAGACTCAACAGCGAGAACTTCTCAATTGGTATCATCTAGTCGAGAATTTACATAAAGTGGGAGGTTCTATCAAACGCCTGAAGCAAGCTGAAACTCTACTTTGGCAAGGAAAAGTTGAGGAAACGATGGCTTCGCCGGCGCCGGAGGCGCATCGCGCTGTTTGATTCTCTGAAAAAGAAGGAAGCGATTAATTTTTGCCGGTACTTACGCAAACATCAACATCGGATTGTTAATTACGAGTATTATCACTACTGAACAAATCTGTTCGATTGGCTCAGGTGCTGTCGAATCAGCAATCAAGCAAATCAGTAGTCGCATCAAAATTTCAGGAGCCCAATGGAGAGAGGAAAATGTTGCTCAAGTTCTCGCCCATCGATGTGCCTACCTTAATGGACTGATTGGAGTTCAAAGGTGACATGCTCCCTCATTGATTCTTTGGTTGTGCTATTCATAGTTAAATTTTGTGCAATAGTTCCTAGATTATAATGATAATTATTCTCATAGTCTAGCAAGGATGATTACTCCTGACAATTTTGGGGGAAGGAAGACAAGCGACACCAATGATTAATTGAGATGCCACTTGTTAGGAAGAGTCAGCAGGAATGAAGAAGAATCAAGACCGGATTAGGATTTGGCTTTTGATTCAATTTCTTGGCGTAAAGTTTGGGCGACCTTTACCATATTGGCAAAGCTAGTCGCCAAAGGGAAGGCATCCGCCGCCCAGGAGAGATAACTGTTCCAACGTTCGGGTTTGAGGGGAAATCCTTCCCGCAGGGCGGGTTCATCCATCTGAATCATTTTTGCCCCGGCTGCTTCCAAATCGGCGACTTCATCTCGTAAGGCAAGGGCAATTTGCATCGCTTGATTGCTCACTGTTTTGAACTTGCCATTCTGCGGACATTTTTGGCGATGCCCAGCCATTCCAGAATTCGGATCATCTGCCAAACCAAATCAATTTCCCACGCTTTGCACGAGAATTGAGCGGACGACTGAACCGCATGATGGTTGTTATGCCATCCTTCACCAAAACTCAAGAGTGCTACCCACCAACAATTTGTAGACCGATCGCTGAGATCAAAATTGCGATAGCCAAACAGATGACAGGCACTATTGACAAAAAACGTCGTATGAAAGCCAACAAACAAGCGGACAAATGTTCCCCAGATCAGAAATGGCATTCCCCCTAACCCGTAAAGTAAGGCAGCAAGGGCAATCTGCAAGATCAGATAATACTGATGACAAAACTCGTAAAATGGATCATTGGCGATATCTTTGGTAAAGTGAGCCAATTTCCCCTGACTCGGAACCTCATGTAAGACCCAATTGATATGACTCCACCAAAAGCCTTGGGTCGAATCATGAGGGTCTTGGGGGGAGTCCGTGTAAAGATGGTGCATCCGATGATACCCCACCCAACCTTTAACACCCCCTTGACCGGCTAAGGTCCCGCAGAAGATAAAACAGTATTCTAGTGCTTTAGGGACTTTAAAACTGCGATGGGAAGCCAGGCGATGATAGCCGAGAGAAATTCCCAAACCAATCGTTATGCAGTGGAGGACAATCGCGACCCCCACAGCAGAGAGACTAAAGTGACTGGGAAAGACGGCTAATAATGCGCCTAAATGAATGATGACAACAACTAAAACCAGTTCCCAACGCAGTCGCGGTGGTCGAGTGTGATCAGTTTTGTCTTGATTATTGTCTTGATTGCAGATTGGGTTTGCCATACGGAGTGGTAAAGATGAAAATAATTGCTAACAGAACTGCAACACAGGGCAAGACAAGAGTTACTTTCACTGTGCTGTTGTAAAGTTAAACGAGGCCAAAAATTCCTCATTCAAACTTCTATTCAGCAAAGCAATGAGTCATACTCGCTGCTACTAATCGTTTCTATTTGGTTTGGACAATTCTTCAACGCTTAGGTTGGGAAATTGAACAGTAAGCGATTCCAATCGCCATGATTCCAATTTTCTGATTCAGACCAACACCATTGAATTGGAAACGCCATCAAAGATAGCAAGAATTTGTAAGT
This sequence comes from Cyanobacteria bacterium GSL.Bin1, assembly GCA_009909085.1. Lineage (NCBI taxonomy): Bacteria > Bacillati > Cyanobacteriota > Cyanobacteria bacterium GSL.Bin1. The sequence goes on from JAAANX010000039.1 coordinate 3,589, forward strand.
GTCAAAACAGATTACTTCTGCACTGAAGCCTAATTTGAATTGACTTCGCCTGGAAAGAAGAGATTGTAAGTTAACCATCATCTAAAACCTCGTAGATGAAAATGAGCAATATTGGTAGTTGTTCAATTGGGCGGGCATTCTGACTGAGAAACAATTAATGTTTCATCACAGCTGCGGGACAGCGTCGGATTCACACCGAACTTTCCCCGTTTCCTTCAACAGGTGGCCTCTGTTGAAACCATTTTTACCAATGAGAGTATCCTAACATACCCTGTCTTCTGCTCAACTTCAATTCCTATCTTTTAATTAATGTTCTATGATTCGGGGCTTTAGATAAGATAGCATTAATACTAATCAGCTATCGCTAATCTTTTTCAATCTTGTGCTTACTTTTGAGGAGTCCAATTATGTCATTAATTCATTGGGATAAATCGGTTCTGTCATTTCACCTGAAAGAAATCATCGAAGATGGGAATGGGAATAATCCCCTTGCCTTAGCCGGGTTAGGGGTCATTGCAGCAAATGCTTTACTGGTGCCGGCAGTGATGAAATTAGGAAAACCAGTTCTGAAAGCGGCGATTAAGAAGAGTTTGTCTCCGAATCAAAATGTATCTCTCTTTTCAGCGCCTACGGCCAGCACTGAATTAACGCAAATCTGGCAACAAGCCGCGATCGCCGCCCAAAATAACCATCTCCAAGGGAATCGTGCATCAAAAGCATTATCCAATTAACGATCTTGCGACTCTGATTACAAAATTGCAATTTTAATTGTTTCATCTTCACTCCCACTGGCTAAATAAACGCCATCAGGACTAAAGGCAACGGTAGTGACCGCTTCGCTATGACGATGCCAACACCGTCGGTGAGGCTTGTGGTGGAAGAGTTCTGAGAGTCTAACCGTTTTGTCACTACTGCCACTGGCTAAATAGGTCCCATCAGGACTAAATTGCACTGCATTAATCGCCCACTGATGTCCGTGTAAGGTTTGTTTAACCATCCGAGTGGCCAGGTCCCAAATTTTAATACTACAGTCCCAATCGCCACTCCCACTGGCTAAATACTGACCATCGGGACTGAAATTTAGGCTGTACACCAGATCGCTATGTCCAGTTAGAGAAAACAACGGCTTAAAGGTGTACACTTCCCAAACTTGAATGGTTGTTTCCCCTCCCGCGATCGCGAAGTACTCGCCATCAGGACTGAGGGCAAGGGCTTTCACTTCTCCCTGTTCCCAACTGAAACGATCTAAAACTCGCCCCGTTTGCAAATTCCATAAGATAACTTCTCCCCCAATACTCCCACTCAGAACCGTATCCCCATAGGGACTCACCTGCAAACGTTTCACCCCAAAGCGATGTCCCTTTAAAGTTTGGTGTAATTTTTGTGTGGCGACATTCCACACTTTAATCGTTTTATCCAAACTGCCACTGACTAAAAACTTGCCATCCTGACTAAATTGAACGGTGGTGACCGGTGCCGAATGTTGAGCGAGTTTCTGATGATTCTGCCATTCTCCCACGCGCCACACGCGAACACAATTATCTTTTCCCACAAATTTTCCCCAGTCTGATCCCCCACCACTAGCCAGCAACAGACCATCAGGACTAAAAGTCAAGCTATAAATGGCCCCTTTCCCACTGTAGAGTTTAATGATCGAAGACGTTTCTGAAGAATTAGATGAGGTAGCACTAGAAGCAGCGGGAAGGGGAGACAAAACCCCTAATGCAGATAAGACTCCTTTAGGAGAAGAATAGCGATCTTTGAGATCAAAGGCGGTCATTCCATCTAGAATTGCAGCTAGGGAATCACTGATGGGGTCATCTTGGCGGTACTCTCGCCAAAAGAGTCGATTTTCTGTGGGATGATACAAGTCAAAGGGAGAAACGCCAGTTAAAAGATGAAGACAGGTGACACCGAGGCTATAAATGTCGCTGGCGAAGGTGGGTTTACCATACACTTGTTCCGGTGCGGCATATCCTGGGGAACCAATGATCGTGCCGGTTTTGGCTAAGCTGCGTAAGGAGGCAAGTTTAGCCGCACCAAAATCGACTAAAACATATTCGGCGTCTGTGTCATCACGATGAATAATATTTTCGGGTTTGATGTCTCGATGAATGACAGCAGCATCGCGCAGATAGTCGAGGACAGGAAGTAAACTGGCAAGGAGTCTTCTAATTTCTCGTTCATCAAATCTTCCTCGCTGGAAGAGTTCAGTTTCTAAGTTATCCCCGGCAATCCATTCTTGAATTAAATATTGATAGGTTTCTTGTTCGAGATGGGCGTATAACTGGGGGATTTGCGGGTGATCCCCTAATTCTTCTAAGCGTCTGGCTTCAGAATGAAAGAGTTGAATTGCTTTTTGGGAGTTGAGAATAATTCCCTGTTCAGTTTCGGGAAAAAATTGTTTAATAATGCAGGGACGATGATCTCTGAGATCTTCTCCTAAAAAAGTCCGTCCAAAGCGTCCACTGGCAATGAGTTTCTGGGGTTGATATTGTTGTGCAATCAGAAGCAGAAAGCCACAGTTTTTGCACTGTTGATCATGACTGGAATTTTTGGGTTGGGAACAGTAAGGATTTAGACAGTATGCAAAATCTCGATTCATTACCGGCTATGACTGGGGCTTTCCTTGGTTACGAATTATCTCCAATGGTAAGCCATCGGCATCCGCAATAAAGGCAACTTCATAGACGGTTTCTCCAATCATTTGTTGGGTCGGTTCAAGTAGCACTTTTAAAGGAGAAACTTGTTCTGGATTTTCTTTTGCGGCTTGTTGAAAGCGCGATCGCGCCCTTTTTAGCCATTCCGGTAAACTTTCTGCTTGTTCTGTTACATCAAACGAGAGATGATAATATCCCACATAATGTTCATCATGAAAGGCATCCGGTGCGGGTTTCGGTTGGGGAATTTGGATTAGTTCCAAGCGGGAGTGCCAACCTTCTAACCAACAGGCAAGGGTGTATCCGGTGGTAAACCGTTCTTGGATCGTAAAACCGAATAATTCATAGAACGCGATCGCGCGATGAATATCTCCGGTGCGAATGGAAACGTGATGCATCACAACTCAATTCTCTGCCTACTCAAATAACCGAAAATAGGGGTAGCGAACCGGAACGCCGGGTTCTTTTTCCAAATCAAAGTTAATTACGCCCCATCGCGGTTCTTCTTCTTCATCGGGACTAAAAATAATCGGTAAGCCATACAACCGTAACTGGTCTTCGGTACTTTCTCCCCAGCGCGATCGATGTTTTTCTAAGTAAGAACTGACTAAATCTTTATAGCGTTTGGCAATGATCACTCGCGTCGCGCGATAGCCTTGGGTATAGAGTCGATCCAGTGCTTCGTGAATTTCAAAGCGAATGCCATCGGGATGGGTATGTTGTCGATACCATTGACCATCCCACATCCGCCAACACCGTCCTGATTGTAAATGAACCAACTCTTCGGTTTTCGGATCGGCTTCAAACGCCCCGTGACGTGAACATAAATACGTATCGGTTAAGGTCAATGCCGGAATGGTTTGACGACAGTGAGGACATTTGATTTCCGCCCCAAAAATTGGGTATTGCAAAGCTGGATCCATACGTTCTTGCTCTTAAGTTGAGTTCTAGCCCGGGGTCAGTGTCTCTATTATATCGGACATGGAACTGAGGTACATAGGAATGCTGGAGATTTCTGACTGACTGTTTCACCTCAATTAACCTTGCAATGAACCTTGCTTAAAAAAATGGGTGTCATTCACCTGCTAAGGTTTGAACGAGCAATTTCTTACGTTATTGTTAACCCAAAGCTAATAAAAATACTTTTCTAATGTGACTTAAATTGTAACCGGAGAATCCACATAAACAGTCGGTTCCGTACAAGTAAATTCAATCCCATATCCGATTAATTTTTCTGTAATTGTTTCATTTGCGAGTTCGAGTAATCGCTTGCGGAGTTGGAAAGAGTTTTCGTTGGAACCCAGGATAAAAAAGGTGACACGAGCCCTCGTTCCTGGTTTATTTTCCGGTTGTAGTAAACTAATACGGGTACTTCCCGGATCAATCCCAAATAAGGCATTGGTACTTTCTTTTACCACTTGTTCGACTAAGGCTTCTTCTTCACCCTTTAAGGGTCTTAAAAAGTCAAGATAGAGAAGCGCCATCACTTTTTTACTGCGGGTAATATTTTCCACCACATCAAGATTAGCCATCGCAGAATTCGGAACAATAATTAACGTTCCTTTTGCAACTAAACGAATTTTAGTTGAACGAAGGCCAATGGATTCAACATTGCCCAGTGCACCATTAGGAAAAGCGGGATAATTCCAAAAGCGAATGTATTCACCCGGTGTAAATGGGCGATCAAGATACAAGACAAGTGTTCCTAACAACTGTTCTAAAGTTTTTTGGGCAGCAAAGGCAATGGCTAAACCGCCAATCCCCACACTCGCTAAGAGTCCGACCAGATTAATCTCCTGACTTTGGGCAAATGCGATCGCGGCAATAAAACCAATAAAAATATTAATTAATGTTTCAAATACTAATAATAACTCATCCACTTCTCGCCCCAATTTCCGAATAATTTCTAATCCATAAACTCGCATGACTTGTCGCACTAGGCGAGACGCCAGCCAAGCCAAGCTTAACACTAAAGCTAAATCGTTAAAGAAACGTAGAAAATTATAAAATGCTTGATATTCTTCTAAGACGTTTAAAGAGAGTGTCAGTAAGATAAATGTACCAGCAATTTGAAATAAGTTTTCAATTGGAGTAATGAGTTTATCGTAAATTACGCCAAATTGTTGAGGTGAAACCCGTGTAATCACTAAGCGAACGACTCGCAGTGAAGCATAATGGGAGATTACCAGAGACAAAAAAACTAAAAGGAGAAAGATGGCAAAAGTTTTAGAAAACTCGATCAAAAACGTTTGAGTTTGCTGATTAAATAATTCACTTTGTAAACTCCTAAAAAAATTCTGAAGCCAACTAATCATTGTTTCCATCCACTCGCTCCTTAAAGAGTAATTGGTGCATCAACATTGATTGTGCGTTCTTCTAGATTAAAGCCAATCCCAAACTCTTCAAGTTCACGATTAATATTTTGTCGGGCTGCATCTAAAAGTTGCCGGCGTAAATCCATAGAAACTTCCCCCGAACCTAAAATAAAAAAGCTAACTTGAGCTTGAGTAATTTGCATTCCATTTCTTTCAAGCAGTTTAAAGTTAATTTCAGTACTCCGTGGATCAATACCAAAAATCTCCTTAGTACTATTGGTTATAACTTGCCGAATAAACGCTTTTTCAGTATCGGAAATGGACTGAGAAAAATTAATATAAATCATGGAAATCACTTTCTTGGCACCTGTGAAATTTTCAATATTTGCCTCTGTCAGAAAGCTATTCGGAACAACCATTAACGTTCCTTTTCCTGAAATACGAATGCGAGTTGAACGTAAGCCAATGGATTCGACTCGTCCAAATGTTCCATCGGGTAAGCCAATATAGTCATCTGCTACAAATGGGCGATCTACATATAGAACGATGCCACCCAAAAGTTGTTCCAAACTTTTTTGGGCAGCAAACGCAACCGCTAACCCTCCCACTCCTAAACTAGCAATTAGACCAAATAAATTGACCTCATGGGTTTGAGCAAAAATAACAATAACAACTAAAATAATGCCAGCGTTAACAAGGATCTTTCCTAAAAGAAGCAGCTCACTATTAATTTTTCGCTTACTTTGAATGGCAGCATCTAATAAGTAGATGTCAAAATAGCGACTAAAAATGCTTGCTCCTAACCAAGACACTAAAATAGCAATAATTACAGCAAGAGGTACTTCAATTAAATTGAGCCATTCTGCTTCAATTAAATACTTAATAGTTAAATCTAACGTACTCAAAAAAAGAGTAAAAAATAGCCAATTCTGAAACGGAAAAAATGTTTTTTGGTAAACTGTGTTTGCTGATTGAGAAAAGAAAATCTGGTTTGTGGCGCTCGCAATTTTGGGAATTAGAGCTAATATAGTAATTAAACTCCCAATAATTAATAATAAAATCAGACCAGCAATAATCCTGGTATCAACTTCCATGGTATTGGGTGAATTATTTAAAAAATTTGATACGCTTTCCATGAGCAATGTAAGGATAGAATATTTTAGTATAATCAGTCAAAAGCAAAACACAACAACACAAACAAAAAAGCTTTTCTCCTGATTAAAGATCTGCTTCAAACCTTTAGTAGTAATTGTTAGTTATTAATTCTAAATTGTCAATTGCTTGCTAGGGATTTTCCTTGCTACTTTAGAGAAAAAAGGATCAGGTTATGCAAGGAGATACGATCGCTGCTATTGCAACGCCAGTTGTTCCCCAACAAGGGAGTGTGGGGATTGTGCGTTTATCGGGAGAAGAAGCCCTTTCCATTGCCAAAACTTTGTTTCAAGCACCCGGAAAACAAGTTTGGGCGTCTCATCGTATCCTTTATGGTTATGTCCGTCATCCGGAAACAAAAAAAGTAGTTGATGAGGCATTACTTCTCATTATGCAATCTCCCCGATCCTACACCAGAGAAGATGTAGTGGAGTTTCATTGTCATGGCGGTATGATTCCTGTCCAGCAGGTACTACAATTATGCTTAGAACAAGGGGCCAGACTGGCGCAAGCGGGAGAATTTACCTTGCGTGCGTTTCTCAATGGACGGATTGACTTAACCCAAGCCGAAAGCATTGCCGAGTTAGTGGGGGCAAAATCTCCCCAAGCGGGAGAAATGGCACTGGCGGGCTTACAGGGAAAGTTAGCCCAACCCATTCGAGAGTTACGCAGCACTTGCTTAGATATTTTGGCAGAAGTGGAAGCACGGGTGGATTTTGCCGATGAGTTACCCCCGCTGCCGGAAGGTGAGATTCAAAAGCAAGTGAAGGCGGTTCTCAAACAGGTTGAGTATTTCCTCGCGACGGCTGAACAAGGAGAATTGTTACGCACAGGAGTAAAAGTGGCAATTGTCGGACGTCCGAATGTGGGAAAATCCAGTTTGTTAAATGCTTGGAGTCGCAGCGATCGCGCCATTGTTACAGATTTACCGGGAACCACCCGCGATGTAGTCGAATCCAATTTAGTGGTCGGCGGAATTCCCGTAGAAGTCTTAGATACCGCAGGAATTCGGGAAACCGAGGATCAAGTCGAAAAAATTGGCGTTGCGCGATCGCGCAGTGCGGCCCAAAAAGCAGATTTGATTCTACACACTATTGAAGCCCAACTCGGGTGGACGCAAGAAGATGATCTCATTTATGACCAAGTGAAACATCGCCCCCTGATTCTGGTGATTAATAAAACCGATCTAACACCAGCCAGTGCGGTTCATTATCCGGATACAATCCAAACCACTGTGGCAACTGCAGTGACCCAATCGCAAGGCATTGAAGAATTAGAACAGGCAATTCTCAACTTAGTACACAAAGGTAATCTCAGTGCAGCCAATCGTGACTTTGCCATCAATCAACGGCAAGCGGCTGCCTTAACGCGGGCAAAAACGGCCTTACAGCACGTCCTTGAAACCATTGACCAACAACTCCCCTTTGACTTCTGGACAATTGATTTACGCAGTGCCATTCAAGCGTTGGGAGAAATTACGGGGGAAGAAGTGACCGAATCGATGCTTGATCGCATTTTTAGTCGCTTTTGTATTGGAAAATAGAGCGCAAAAAATAATAATTGATACTTTTGATGTTGATTAGTTTGATGTCTTTTGCCTTTATTGATAGTTATGGAAGTAAAGTTAATTTTTAAGGTAAACCAAAAACTGTTAAAATAAAATTAGTTAAAGTTGTAGAGAAAAATATGAGCTTTAATAGTTGGAAAAATTATCAAACATCTGCTTTTTGGGATTATATCATCTCCGAACACAATGAGCTAGAAGAAGAATTCTATCGTAAGCTAGCCGGAGAATGTCACAACAATGTAACTGAATTAGCGCGCTTAATTGAAGCAGATATCAAGAAAAATAAGCCAGATGTCTCAGGTTTTTATGCCGAAATACTTGATGTGGCAATTGAAGAAATTGATTTTGATCAAATTGCACAAGCCATTGTTGAAGATGTGAAAGAATATCTAGAGGAAGATAATGCCATTTCTTCTTAAATTTTTCAAGATTCTAAAAAATAGCGATTAATTTTGGAACGAGCATCTGCTAGCGAGAAACGATTTTTAGTTCAACGCGATTGCGCTGATTCAATAACTGCTGTAGGAAATGCTTTTTGCAGTGCGGGAAAGAAAGGAGAAGGATCTCTATCTTGCAGAGGATTTGCCCCTTTCCGGTTAAATTGATTCCAGCGAAAGGGGGCTTTTTGGGCGGCAGATAGCCAGAGTAAGCGTTTTGCCCGTGTGATCGCAACATAAAAAAGACGATATTCTTCTGCGGTTTGCAATTCTCCGGCTTTTTGCCAGGCCGTTGTGGGTTTATCCAACGTAATCGCTTCTCCTTGATACTCGCTGTGGACAATTTCGCGAATGCGCGATCGCGCTACCTCCGATAAGGTAAAGTCACCGAGAAATTTGTGTGGGGTCGGCACACGCGGTTGACCCGGCAAATTATCTTTGTGGAGAAAGGGGATAAACACATAATCCCAATCTAGTCCTTTGGCTTTGTGCATCGTAATAATCGTGACCTGTTTCGGTTTCACGTATTGGTCATCACTGTCTTCTTCGATGCCCATAAATTGTTCTGTATTGATAATGCCACTGAGGGCAGCAATAATTTCTACAACAGAACTGCGTCCTTGGGTTTCTTGACGCACCCGTTCCGCTAATTTTTGTACCGTTGCCAGTTCGGAAGCTTGATAATTGAGGGTTAATCCGAGAAAGGAAATCAGTTGGTAACTGGGGAGTTCAATGCGGGCTTTGAGGAGACTGCGACAATAATGGGCGGCTTTTTTTGCGGCTTCCGTTTGGGGTGGATCGAGAGGACTGGGATAGAGGAATTGTTCGGGGTAAGTGGCAAGGGCGTTGAGGTCTTGTTTGGGAATTAAACTCCGTTTCGTTAAGACTTCCAAGGTTGCTTTTGTGTACTCACCCGAATGAGGACGATTGAGAAATTGGAGGAG